>JAJRTP010000171.1 GCA_024278255.1 Chloroflexota bacterium
GCGCGGCGGCTGGCTGTACACCATCAACTTGATGTTTACACTCTTTCCAGCGCCAACCATGAGTTTGCCGATCTTCGTCCTTTTGTGGACAGCCATAAGGTCTATGAGTTTGCGCCACGGCCGTTATTCAATTCCCCGTTTGGTCGTTTGAATCAGGCGGTGCGGCTGGCTGATTTGCGGCGGATTGACGGCGTCACCCGGCAGATTGCGGCGGATATTGAGGCGGAAGGATACGACGTTGTTTACGTCCATCCCTGCCAGATTGAGAAAAGTCCTTCGCTCTTGCGCCATGTCCAGGCCATCCCCACGGTGTATTATTGCCAGGAACCGCTGCGCATCTTGTATGAAACAATGCCGCCGCGCCCCTATGACGACGATCACTCATCCCGGCGCACGCTGCTGAATCGGGTAGACCCTTTGCCCGGTATGTACCGCTCGCGTATCAAGGAGATCGATCAGCGCAATACGCGACAGGCGGATATGGTTCTGGTCAATTCCTGTTTTATGCGCGATGTGGTCAGCCGGATTTATGAGGTCGAGGCGCGGGTGAGTTATCATGGCATTAACGTGGAGCGGTTTCAACCGTTGGGGCTGGAGAAACGGCCGTTTCTCCTTTCCGTCGGTTCACTGACGCCGCTGAAGGGGTTTGATTTCCTGGTAGAAGCGGTGGCAGAAATTCCGGCAGACCGGCGACCTTTGTTGGTCATTGCCAGCAATTTCCAGAATCCGCCGGAGAAGCAGTTTTTGCAGCAGTTGGCCGCGGAGAAGGAAGTAAACCTGGATTTGCTGGGGAATGTCAGTGATGAGCGGTTGGTGGAACTTTATAACGAGGCGGCGATCACGGTTTACGCGCCGGTGCGGGAGCCGTTTGGTTTGGTGGCGCTGGAGTCGCTGGCTTGCGGCACGTCGGTGATTGCCGTGCGGGAAGGGGGCACGCAGGAAACGATTGTCCCCGGCGAAACGGGGCTGTTGACGGAGCGGGACCCGGCGGCGTTTGCCCAGGCGATTCAGGTTTTAATGGCTGATCCGGCGCTGGCGGCTGAATACGGCCGTAATGGCCGGGAAAGTATCCTGCAAAAGTGGACCTGGGAACAGGCTGTAGCCACGTTGGAAGAACATTTGGCTACGGCCGTAGGCCAAGAAGTAGAAACCGTACCGGCGCCAGTCAGATAACATGTTCAGCAAAACGAGCAGACAAGAGATAAAAAGAAAAATGCGTTTACAAATGCGAAACCTGGGCCTGAATTTGGGGGCTAAAGAAAGTCATACGGATTACGGCCGTTTTATCGTGTTAGGCCGGTCCAGAGTCGGCTCGAACCTCTTGCGCAGCTTGCTGAATGCTCACAGCCAGATTGAAGCGTATGGCGAGATTTTTCGCAACCGGGAGGCAATGGATTGGGATCATTTGGATGAACTGCAATCAGAGAGGATGCACCAGATGATGCTGGATAATCCTGTAGCTTTTCTGGACGAAAAAGTTTTTCGCTCCTATCCGGTGGAAACGGCCGCTGTCGGCTTTAAGATTTTTTACTATCACGCCAGAGAAGGCAGTTGGGCGCCGGTTTGGCCGTATTTGCTGGGGCAGACAGAACTGCGCGTCATTCACATCAAACGGCGCAACATCCTCAAAACGCATCTGTCCCGCAAGCGGGCGGAAATAACCGATTCCTGGGTGAACACCACCGGCGTACCGGAAAACCCAGTCTCGGTGACGCTGGATTACGAGGAATGTCTGGCTGATTTTGTCAGGACACGCGCCTGGGAAGAGGAAGCAGATGCTCAGTTTGCCGATCACCCTTTGCTGCAACTGGCTTACGAGGATTTGGCTGGGGATTATGAGGGGGAGATGCGCCGGGTGTTTGACTTTTTGGACGTGGCGTATGAGGCGGTACGGCCGTCTATTCACAAACAATCCCGGCAAACCCTAGCTGAAGCCATTACCAACTACGACGAACTCAAGCAGCAGTTTGCCGGCACGCCCTGGGCCGAATTTTTTGAATAAAAAGCGGGGATGGTTCAAATTCCCCTTAACAGCTTGTAGGGCGATTTACAAAATCGCCCTACAATTTTGAGGAGCAGCGCTATGGACTTTTCCTGGTCTGAGGAACAAATAGAATTTAAGCGGAACGTCATCCAGTTTGCCCAAAAAGAGTTGAACGGCGGGCTGATAGAGCGGGACCAAAACAGCGAATTTTCCCGCGAAGGCTGGCAGAAGTGCGCTCAATTCGGCATTATCGGCCTGCCCTTCCCGGAAAAATACGGCGGCATGGAGGCGGATGTGCTGACCACCATGCTGGCCATGGAGGGTTTGGGCTACGGCTGCAAGGATAACGGCCTAATCTTTGGCATCAATGCCCAGATGTGGAGCGTGATGCAGCCGATTCTCACCTTTGGCACGGAGGAACAACGGGAAAAATATCTCCCGCCCATGATTCGCGGCGAAATGATTGGGGCGCACGGCATGAGCGAACCGGATTCCGGGTCTGACGCTTATAGCTTGCGCACCCGCGCCGAAAAAGTGAACGGCGGTTACGTCCTGAACGGCGCGAAAATGTTTGTCAGCAATGCGCCGGTGGCGGACGTGTCGGTGGTGTTTGCCACGGTGGACCCCAAGCGGGGCATGTGGGGTGTGACCGGCTTTATTGTAGATCATGATACACCCGGTTTCAGCGTCAGCCGCCACATTGACAAGATGGGGCTGCGCACCTCGCCGATGGGCGAATTGATTTTCCAGGATTGCTTTTTGCCGGAGGAGAATCGGTTAGGGCCGGTGGGAGCCGGGGCCAATATTTTTAAGGATTCGATGGAATGGGAGCGAAGCTGCATTTTGGGCAGCCACATCGGCGGCATGGAGCGGCAGATTGAGGAAAGTATTCAGTATGCCCGCGAGCGGGAACAGTTCGGCCAACCTATCGGCAAATTCCAGTCGGTGGCTAATCGCATTGTGGATATGAAGGTGCGGCTGGAAACGGCGCGGCTGCTGCTGTATAAGGTGGCCTGGTTGAAGAGTCAGGGGCAAACGGCCGTGATGGAAGCTGCCTTAGCCAAACTATATCTCAGCGAATCCTTCGTCGCTTCCGGCATTGACGCCATCAAAACACACGGCGGTTATGGCTACATGACCGAATTTGAAGTGGAGCGGGACTTGCGCGACGCCATCGGCGGGATGCTCTATTCCGGCACCTCTGACATTCAACGCAACATCATTGCCCGCCTGCTGGGTTTGTAAGCCTTACGGAAAGATCAGACTCCTAGACTACCAGTGGACAGTAATCAGTTTTCAGTAATCAGTAGACGGTAACCGAGAAAACAGATGGGAGGCCGATGGTAATATGACATTTTTACTCACCCAGGCAGTGGACAAGGCGGCGGAACGGACGCCGGATAAGGACGCAATTCGCTTTTCGGGCCAGAGCCTGACGTATGCGGAGCTGGCGCGGAACAGTAACGGCATGGCCCGTATTTTGCGGGAACAGGGCGTGCGCCGGGGCGACCGTGTGGGCATCTTTATGAATAAAGGGCTGGAATCGGCCATTGCCATTTATGGCATTATGAAGGCCGGCGCGGCTTACGTGCCGCTGGACCCGTTCGCTCCGGTGGCCCGCATCAGTTATGTGATTCGGGATTGCGGCATCCGCCATCTGATTACCAATGATTTGAAGCTGTCCATGTCTGGCTTGCTGGATGAGGATGTGGACCTGGATTGTTTGATTGGGGTGGAAGCGGCGGAGGAACGGCCGTACACTGCCATTTCCTGGGATGCTGTTTATGCTTCGGCCGCCGACCAGCCGCCGGACGTAGGCGCAGTGGAGCAGGATTTGGCTTATATTTTATACACGTCCGGTTCCACAGGAATGCCTAAAGGGATCATGCACACCCATCGCAGCGGCCTTAGCTTTGCCCAGTGGGCGGCGGAAGAATATGGCCTGACCAGTGATGACCGTTTGAGCAATCACGCCCCACTCCATTTTGATTTGTCTACGTTTGACTTTTTTGCCGGGTCGCAGGCCGGGGCGACTGTAGTCATCTTGCCGGAGGCGTTTACCAAATTCCCGGCCAATATGGTCAAGTTGATGGCGGAAGAGCGGATTACGGTCTGGTATTCGGTGCCGTTTGCCCTGATTCAGATGTTGCAGCGGGGCAAGATGGAGGCACATGATTTGAGCGCGCTGCGCTGGATTTTGTTTGCCGGGGAAGTGTTCCCTACCAAGCATTTGCGCAATTTGATGCTGGCCTTCCCGGATGTGCAGTTCAGCAACCTATATGGGCCGACGGAGACGAATGTTTGCACTTATTATCACGTAACGGCCGTGCCCGACGAAGATGATGAGCCAGTTCCTATCGGCAAACCGTGCGCCAACGTGGAAGCGTTGATAGTGGACGGGGACGATCAGCCTGTGGCCGTTGGCGAAGCGGGCGAACTGCTCATCCGGGGCGGTGTGGTGATGCGCGGTTACTGGGGAATGCCGGAAAAAACGGAGAAAGGGTTTTACAAGCGCCCCGTATTTGGCTATCTGGAAGATAAATTTTACCGTACCGGCGATCTGGTACAGGAACTACCGGACGGCAACCTGAAATACCTGGGCCGCAAGGATCGCCAGATTAAGACGCGCGGCTACCGGGTGGAACTGGATGAAATTGAGGTGGCTTTGCTTTCTTATGAGTTGGTGGAGGAAGCGGCCGTTTACCCGGTACCGGACGGGCAGGGGAGCAACTTGATTGAAGCGGCGGTGACAGCCAAAGAGGGCGCGGCGCTGGAAGAAGCAGCGTTAGTCAGCCACATTTCTGACCGGCTGCCACCTTATGCCGTGCCGGGCACCATTCATATTCTGGACGTTTTTCCCCGAACATCTACCGGGAAAATTAATCGGCGGGCGTTACAGGAACAGGCTACGGCCGTTCCCGGATAATTTTCGTATTGCGTATTCCGTATTGCGTAAAACGTTTTGTTACGGAATACGCAATACGCCAAAAATCACACAGGAGTTACAAATGGACAGAGAAGCAATATTGCTGGATTATGTAAAGAACGAATTGCTGCGGGGCCGGGCGAACAACATTACGGCCGAAGATGATTTGCTGGGCGCGGGGCTGATAGATTCCCTGGGGATTTTGCAGATTGTGGCCTTCATTGATGAGCGGTTTAACATTCAGGTTCCCGATGAAGATGTTGTGTACGAGAATTTCAACAGTGTAAAAGCGCTGTCTGACTACTTGGCCCAGTAAAAAGAGAGAATTGAGATTGGAGGTTTGCCGTAAACAGCTTCCAATCTCTGATCTCCAATCTCCAATCTCCCCGCATTTTTGTAACCAGCCCGGATAAAAGCTATGGTTCGCCGCTTACTTTACCTCAATGGCATAGCGATTCTTTTTGTCATTTTCTTCCACGCCGTCGGCTGGGGGTTTACGGCTATGTTTCCGTGGACGCCCCGCTATTTGCCGGTGAGTGCGCCAGTTTATGATCAGGTGGGCAGTTTGTCTTACTATTATCTGCGATTGGTAGAACAAATTGTGGTGGTGGCGATTCCCGCCTTTCTGTTTGTATCCGGTTATTTCATGGCTTTTTCGGCCGGCCGCCGGGACAATGTGACCTGGAAGCAGGTTTGGGGCCGGGTCAAGATGCTACTCTTCCCCTATATTTTTTGGACATTGCTGATGTGGGCGGCCAAATTGGCCCAGGGGGATATTTTCCCGCTGACTGGCTATGCTGTGATGTTCTTCACGGGACGGACGACGCCGGCTTATTATTACGTCCCCTTACTGATTCAGTATTACCTGCTTTCGCCCTTTATCATTCCGTTTGCCAGGAATAGATGGGTAAGTTTGCTCATCATCACGGGCATCATTCAATTTAGTTTACAGTTGAGTCAAATGTTGGTGTTGCTGAATGGAATGCAAGGTGTGCCTGATTTTGTGCGCTGGCTGGCTGTGGTGCCCAAGTGGTTCTTTTTGGCGCGATTATTCTGGTTTGTGTTGGGGATGGTTGTTGGCTTTCACATCAAGGAATTCAAGCAGTTTCTGGCCCGGTTTAAGTGGGTTTTTCTGGTTACGGCCGTCGTCTGCATACCGTTGGGCGTGCTGGAATGGGAAGCCATCATCCGCTTTTCCGGGCAGGATTGGCTGGAGCATCGGGAAACAATTCTGGACAGTATCTATTCCCTGGCCTTCATCTTTGCTTTCTTTGCCTTTACCAACGTTGCCCTGCCGTTGAATAAACAAGTCAGCGATTTGGGCGTGAAATCATTTGGTATTTATTTGGCGCACATTCCGGCCATGGAGTTTACGGCCAGGGGAATTTATTTGCTGATTCCGGCGTTATTAGGCGTCCAGCTTCTGTTCCAGCCGATCATGGTTGTGTTTGGTTTGGGCATTCCCTTGTTGATGATGGCGGTGGTGAACCGTTCTCCGGCGCGCCGTTACTATTCGTATATTTTTGGCTAATGGGTTGTCACAATGATTAGACGGTTATTATTGCTGAATGGGCTGGCGGCGATTGGCGTGGTGGTGAATCACGCCACGGGCTGGGGCTATACGGCCATGTTTTGGTGGGCGCACCGGTACCGGCCGGTTACCTCGCCTAACTTTGACCAGATGGGCGACCTCTCGTATTTTGGCTTGCGTAGCATGGAACAGTTGATCATGTTCAGCATCCCCGCCTTCCTCTTTGTCTCTGGCTTTTTCATTGCTTTTGCCACGAAGAAGAATCAATCCACGGTGGAATGGCACGTGGTCGGCTCGCGTATTAAGAATCTGGTCATTCCGTATGTTATCTGGTCTACGATTATTTTGTTGGGCCAGGCGCTGCAGGGGGATGGGGTAACGGCCGTCGAATACATTCAGACACTCCTCTTTGGCCGGGCTGCTTTGCCCTACTATTACGTGCCGTTGCTCATCCAGTTCTACCTGCTGTCGCCCATCCTTTTTGTTCCGGCCGCCAAAAAGAACTGGAAACTGCTTTTGCTGATAACCGGTCTTATCCAATTAGGCGTCTTGTTAGCCCGCTATCCTGAATTATTGGGCTTGCAGATACCGGTGGCGGACGCTGTTGGCCGGATGACGCCGGGCTGGTTCTTTCCGGGGACAATTTTCTGGTTTGCCCTGGGGGTGGTGGCTGGTTTTCAGATACGGCCGTTCAAAGCCTGGCTCGATAAATACAAATGGGTTTTTCTCGGTTTAACCGTCCTTTCCTTCTTCCTGGCCATCGTGGATTGGGAAATGATGTTACAGCGTTCCGGCGAATGGCTGACGCCTACCCGGACACTGTTGGATGAATTTTATTCCGGCTTTTTCATTCTCGCTTTTATGGCTTTCCAGACGGCCAAAGTGCCGTATGCGAAACAGGTAAATGACATTGGCGTTCATTCCTACGGCATCTATCTGGTACACGCGCCCGTTCTGGAATATCTGTCCAGAGCCATCTATTTTGTCGCGCCCGTCATTCTGGGGTATCAGATTATATACCAACCGATCCTCATCATTGCTGGCGTGGGTATTCCCATGCTGATGATGAACCTGATGAACAGATCGCCGGCGCGAAAAGAGTATAAATATTTATTTGGGTAATTGAGTAATTGGGTAATTACCCAATTACTCAATTACTCAATTACCAATTACTTCTTTAGGAGTCATACCATGAGTAGAATTTTAGTCACTGGCGGGGCCGGTTTTATCGGTTCCCACGTAGCGGAAGAATTAGTCAACCGGGGGCACGACGTTACTGTGCTGGATGATTTGAGCGGCGGTTTTACCGACAACGTAGTGGATGGCGCGGAATTTGTCGAGGGCAGCATCAACGACGTTGACCTGATAGACGGCCTGTTTGCCGACCGGCAGTTTGAATACGTTTACCATCTGGCCGCTTACGCTGCCGAAGGTTTGAGCCATTTCATCAAGCGGTTTAATTACAACAACAACCTCATCGGCAGCGTGAATCTGATTAACGCCGCCATCAATACAGATGTGAAATGTTTTGTCTTTACCTCTTCCATTGCCGTGTATGGCGCCAGTCCTGACCTGCCTATGACGGAAGAAACATTGCCGCGCCCGGAGGATTCTTACGCCATTGCCATATTGGCTGTGGAGCAGGAATTGAAGGCCTGCAAAGAGATGTTTGATCTGAATTACATCATCTTTCGGCCGCATAATGTGTATGGCGAACGGCAAAATATTGGGGACAAGTACAGGAATGTGGTGGGTATTTTTATGAACCAGATTTTGCAGGGTCAGCCGATGACTGTTTTTGGCGA
>JAJRTP010000172.1 GCA_024278255.1 Chloroflexota bacterium
GGGGGACAGCCCGTATGGCTGCGTGGATATGAGCGGTAATGTGTGGGAGTGGTGCCTGAACAAGTATGACAATCCGAAAGACACAAGCATAGATCAGAGTGGTGAACGGCGCGTGGTGCGCGGCGGTTCGTGGATCGGCTTCCAGAGCTACGCCCGCGCGGCCGGCCGCGGCAGCAACCATCCAGACTACCGTCGCAACAACCTTGGCGTCCGGGTGGCGGCGGCGCGTCGTTCCCCATCTCATCAAGTCCTCTGATCTCTGCCCGGGCGGGCGAGCGGTAGCGGAGTCCCGCCCATCGCGCACAGCGCGATCGCGGCAAATTTTTGGGGAGAGTACAGCAGATTAAGGAAGGAACAGATTTTTTTCAGGCGAGCATCTGTTCCTTCCTCAATCTGTTGTAATCATGGCGGCACGGCCGTCCCCTGAGTTTCCAAGATTGGTTCAATCTCTAAAGATTGAACCAATCTGCTGTCAGACATTCACGGCCGTATCCCCCACAAACACCACCAAATCATGCTCATCCCCAAACCGGACGTGCACGGCCGTACCCTGCGCCAGGTTCGTCATGTGGGATTGCCAGCTATGGACAATCGTACCGTCCGCCAGAGCCACACCGGAGATGAAGGCGATGCCAATGAAACGGCGGGAAACGATACGGCCGTTGCCCTTTTCGTCCGGCGTTAAAATCACGTCATCCGGGCGGGAGGCGATGGTTACGGCCGTGCCCGGTGGCAGGTTGGGGTGTTGGGGCAGCAAGCCGAGAGGGGTCTCAATGCCGTCCGCCGTGACTGTGCCAGGGACAAAGTCTGTGTTCCCCAGGAAGTCGGCCACAAAGCGGGTGCGAGGGCGGTGGAAGGTCGCTTCCGGCGTACCTAGCTGCTCGATACGGCCGTCATTCATCACCGCCACCTGATCCCCCATAAACAACGCTTCTTCCTGATCGTGGGTGACGAAAACGGCCGTGGTGTGGCTGGCCTTGAGCAGATGACGCACTTCCTGGCGCATCTCCAGCCGTAAGGCAGCGTCCAGATTGGAAAATGGTTCGTCCAGGAGCAAAACGGCCGGGTCGGGGGCCAGGGCGCGGGCCAGCGCCACCCGCTGCTGCTGCCCGCCGGACAGTTCGTGAGGCATCCGTTCTTCCATCCCGGCCAATCCCACAAATTCCAGCATTTCTGCTACCCGTGACGGCCGTTCCCGGCGGGGCAGGCCAAAACCGACGTTGTCCGCCACGCTCAGGTGAGGGAAGATGGCGTAATCCTGGAAGACGATGCCGGCGCGCCGTTTTTCCGGGGGGATGTGGGTACGGCCGTCGGCCACTACGTCTCCGTCAATCTCAATCAGGCCGCTGTCCGCCTGCTCAAATCCGGCAATCAGGCGCAGCGTCGTTGTCTTGCCACAGCCGCTTGGCCCCAGCAGCGCCAGAATATCTCCCGGCTGCACGGTAAAGCTGACGCCGCGCACGACGGGCTGATTGGCGAATGATTTGGTGAGGTTTTGGCAGAGGAGGGCGGGCATGGGGAATTGTAAATGGTAAATGGTTAATTGTTAACCATTTACCGTTTACCATTATTCTTTTCGCGCAGCGTCATCCAGGCCAGGGGGATGGACGAGAGCAGAATCAGGAGCAGCGTGGGGGCGGCGGCGCGGGCGAAGAAGGCTTCGTTGATGTTGGTCCAGATTTGGGCGGAAAGGAAGTTGGCGCCTAACGGGCTGAGGATGAGGGTGGCGGGCAGTTCCTTCATGGCGGTGAGGAAGACGAGCGCGCCCCCGGCGATGATGCCCGGCCGGACGAGGGGCAGGGTGATGCGGCGGAAGACGGAGGACGGCCGTTGCCCCAAACTGCGCCCCGCTTCTTCCAGATGGGGTGACACCTGCATCAGCGATGCCCGTTCCGCCCCGACAGCCTGGGGGATGAAGAGGATGACGTAAGCCAACAGGAGCATGGGCAAGGTCTGGTAAAAGGACGTGGCGTAATTGATGCCAAAAAAGACAAAAGCCAGAGCGACGACAATGCCGGGCAGGGCAAAGCTGGCATAGGTCACTTTCTCAAAAAACTGGCTCAACCGCCCCGGCCGGCGCACGACTAAAATGGCGATGGGCAGGGCCAGGGTCATGGCTAATACAGCTCCCAGGAAGGAGGCGGAAAATGAGTGCCAGGCCGGTTCGAGCAGGCTGGTGAGCGCGGCCGTGTTGCTGGACGCGCCATCCAACATCTTCACGCCAAAATCCTGCTGCCAGCCGCGCCAGAACCAGTAGATCAAACCGCCTGCGGGTACAATCAAGGCCACAAAGACGACGGAGCCAACGAAGGCCAGCGCGGGAATTGTCCATTTGCCCAACTGTACGGGCTGCTGCCGCCGGGCTGCGCCGATGGAGGTACGGCCGTACCGCGCTCGCCCCCGGCTTTTATGCTCGAAGATGAGGATGACGGCCGTCAGTGCCACCAATACCAACGCCAAAGCGGCCGCTGCATCCAGACGGTAGCCGGTGTAACGGTTGTAGATGATGCGGGTGAAGGTGGAATATTGCAGCATCGTCACCGCGCCAAAGTCACGCAAAACGTAAAGGCTGACCAGTAAACTGCCTGCCAGGATGGACGGCCGTAAATAAGGCAGCGTCACCCGGAAGAAAGCCCGCCGCGGCGAAACGCCCAGACTGCGCGCCGCTTCCGTCAGCGCCGGGTCCATCCGCTTGAAGGCTGCCCGCACCGTGAGATAGGTGAACGGGTAGCTGATGATCGTCAACACCAGAAACGCGCCGGGGAAACCGTAAAATGCCGGCAGCCGCTCAAGTCCCGTCGCCGGATACAGCCATTGCTGCAACAAGCCTTTGGGCGTGAGCAGGGAGGCGAACAGATAGGCGGCCACGTAGCTGGGGATGACCAGGGGCAGAGCAACGAGAATGCTCCAGAGGCGGCGGCCCGGCAGGGTGGTGCAGGTGGTTAACCAGGCCAGGGGGACGGCGAGAACGGCCGTAGCCAGCGTCACCGAGACCGCCAGGATGACCGTGTTGCCCAACACCTGCCACGTTTGCAGGCGCAGCAGCGTTTGGGCCGCATTTTCCCAGCCTGTCACCGTGCGCAGCAGCAGGTAAGCCGGGACGAGCAAAATCAACGCCGTCACCAGCACCGCGCTGCCCACCAGAATCGCCTGAAATGGCGACCAATGCCGCAGCCAGTTTGGTTTGAAGGAGATGCTTTTGGGTTGCAGTGGGCGTACACTGCTTAGTTCATTAACTGCCATGTTACCCTCGTTAAAAAGTCCGGCTATCTTCAGCCAGTGGCTCCCATGAGCTAATTATCCGGTTTGCCGGAGAGAGAAACAAGGGAAGTAGTTAAATTTGAAGTTTACCAAACGGTCAATATGGAGTTAACCGGCGTTAAACCGGGGTGCGGCGGCTGCGGGGTCACAGTCCGGCGCGGATGATGTGGCGGACTTCCTGGATGAACTCGCCCGGCGTCTGGATAATGAGGCCGCTGTGATCGGCGACTTCGGGCGTGAAATCTTTGGTATTGAGTGTGAGCAGGCGATCTGCGTTGGCGGATACGGCCGCTGCCAGAATAGGCGCATCTTTGGTTTCAATAATTGGTTCCCAAAGTCTCACTTCGTCCACGCCGGGGTCAGGTACGATTTCCAGGCGAATCCGGCTCATCTGTATGGCAAAATTGGGCAACGCTCTGGGCAGTTTTTTGCGCAAATTGCGTTCCGCTTCATCCAATACCTGGCGTGAGACAACCAGCGTGAAGAAACCTGCTTCAGCCAACCGCAAGACGACATGGCTGGCGCCGGAGTCGGAATCAGCTCCGGCAATGAGAACGTTGGCGTCTGCAAATATTTTTCTATCCGGCGCTTGCCATTCGCTCGCCATACCGTTCACGATATATCGCTTTCCGTTCTTCTTCCAGCCCTTCCAGTAAATCAGCCAGCGTTACGCCTTCTTCCGCCATGATGGTGGAAAACTCTTTAGCCAGTTTGGGGATTTGCAGTTCTTTTTTGGTTAAAAAATAAGCGTCGCCAATTTGTACCAAGGTCAGTAAATCGCCGGAGTGGGCGGCCAGGTTTTCCCTGACGGTTTGAGGGATGGTGATTTGCCCGCGGTCTCTCAGGCGGATAGTGTACGTGCCGTATTCCAGTTCTTTTGTTTCCATTACACACCTCCGATTTTGGGAAAATACGAATATCTGATATTCGTATTTTACCACAAATTGGTTGCTGGATGCAATCCGCTGTCTGAAGCGGAAAAACGCGCTTTAGCGTGTTTTGGGGCTAATGTGGAATTTGTCGCCTGTGGTTAGTCCAGTTTAGGAATGGTTAAAACCTGCCCGGGGCGGATGCGGTTGGGGTCGTCGCCGATGGTTTCTTTGTTGGCTTTCCAGATAGCCGGCCATTGGTTGGCGTCGTCGTAAAACTTTTTGGCGATGGCGCTCAGGCTGTCGCCGCTGGCGACGGTGTATTCCGCGGGGAAGGGGTCTTCTTTGACTTCTTCTTTTTTCCTGGATTTGCGGGCCAGTATTTCCAGTTTGCGCAGACGTTCCGCTTCTGCGTCTTCGGCGGTTTTTGCCTTGTTGATGTCGTCCATTTTTTCAGCCATTGTTTTCTCCTTTTGGGCGGCGAATTTCACGAGTTAACGCGAATCGAAGCCTCATTTCTGTGGGTGGTTACTGGCAGCGATTTTATCAGGGGTTGGCGGCAGGGCAAAATGGGCAAGCGACGTTTTTAACGTTTGCGCAGCAAGGTCAGGCCATCGCCGATAGGAACCAGGCTGAGGTCTACGCGCTTGTCACTGTACAGTTTTTGATTGAGGGTGCGGATGGTGGTCGTGTCGGGGTCGGTCACGGCCGTATCCGCCACTTTCCCGTCCCACAACACATTGTCAATGGCAATCAACCCGCCGGGGCGGATGAGTTGCAGGCATTGCTCGTAATAGGTGTCGTAGCATATTCGTAAACTTAAGGATTTTTCTGTAAGTGTTTTTCAGATTTTGGTCAATTATAGTCAAGATGAGTTACCATATCCTCCTTTAATCACCAATGAAATGACAAGGAGTGAGTATGGCAACCCAA
>JAJRTP010000173.1 GCA_024278255.1 Chloroflexota bacterium
CTAACGGCCGTTGCCCTGCCTGCCGCACTGCCGGATGATTTCTGGCTGTTACTAACGGCAAAGGCGACAGCCCCCAACAACAGCACAAGACCCACGACGCCGATAATGGTGTATAGACGCTGCTGTTGCTGTTTCTTCTTTTTTGCTGCGGCTTTCTTTTGTCTTTTAGACATGGTTCACCTCCATATGATAGTTGATTAAATTTGTTTTCTGAATTTATCGGGAATGAGGATCAAAGGCATCCCGCATACCGTCACCAATAAAGTTGATGGCAATGCTAACGAGAAAAATCATCATGCCGGGGAAGATGGCTGTCCAGGGGGCTGTACTCATTTGATCCTGAGCAAAACGCAGCATATTACCCCAGGTAGCCTGTGGTGGTTGTACACCTAATCCCAAATAGCTCAAAGCCGATTCGGTTAAGATGGCGAAGGAAACTGATATTGTAGCGGCAATGGTGATGGGGCCAAGAGAATTGGGCAGCAGATGACGCCATACAATATGTTTGCCGCCGGCGCCAAGTGCGTGCGCGGCCGTGACATATTCATGTCCCTTGATAGATATAAAATTAGCCCGCACCAAACGGGACACCCGCATCCACGACAATACGCCAATGACCAAGATCATCGTCGTTGGTGTGGAACCGAGAAAAGAAGCCAGCATGATGAGTAAAAACAAACTGGGGAAAGAAATGATGACATCTATCGTGCGCATGATGACGCCGTCTACATTGCCGCCCATGTAGCCGCTGACCGCGCCGATAAAGGTGCCTATACTGACACTAATCAACATGGCGGCTACGCCAATTGTGAGGGAAATACGGCCGCCATAAAGCACGCGCGTAAAAACGTCCCGGCCTAATTCGTCGGTTCCCATGGGATGGGCCAGGGTAGGCGCTTGCAACCGGTTTCGTATATCTAATTCATTGGGTTCATACGGTGTTACCCAGGGCGCCAGAATGACCAGGCTGGTAATCAGGAACAGGAGAAACGCACCCATGACGGCAACCTTGTGCCGGCGGAAGCGCCGCCAGGCCAGACGGCCGGGAGAATCAACAACTTCTTTGGTTTCCTGGGGAATAGGTAAAGAAGCAGTGATGGTTTGTGCCGGAGAAATTGTTTTTTCTGCCATTTTATGTTTTTTCCGATGTTAAACGTATACGCGGGTCTGCGGCCGCGTACATGACGTCAGCAAATAAATTAAAGAGGATAACCAGGACGGCCGTTAACACAATAATGCCCATCAAGACCGGATAATCAAAGCGCAAGGCCGAATTCCAAAACAAACGGCCCATACCCGGCCAGGCAAATACCGTTTCCACCAACAGCGCCCCGGAAAACAAGGCCGGCAAATCAAATGCTACTACCGTAATCAGCGGAATAAGGGCATTACGCAGCGCGTGGCGAGAAATAACCGTTTTTTCTCGCAGCCCTTTAGCCCGCGCTACCATTACATAATTTTGGTTGGTAACTTCCAGCATACTGGAACGTAAATAACGACTGTACTGCCCGGCCGAATGAAACGCCAGTAGCGTGGCCGGTAATATCAGATAACTTAACCTGTCCGATACAGAAAAGGGTTCGCCGATAGTCCGCATCCCGCCGGCCGGCAGCCAATCCACCTTGACAGCAAAAAGAATAATAGCCAGCAGCCCTAACCAAAAGATAGGCACGGAAAAACCCAAAAAAGAAAAAAGCGTGGCCCCATGATCAAAGAGAGAGTACTGTTTAATCGCCGAAATAACCCCCAGAGGGATAGCAATCAGCATCGTGAGTAAAAAAGCCGCCCCCATCAAATAGGCTGTATTTAAGAGACGTTCCCCAATAACTTCAGACACAGGCCGGTTAGAGGCCAACGATTGCCCAAAATCACCCGAAGCAAAATTCTTAAGCCAAATCCCGTATTGCACTGGAGTCGGTTTATCCAGCCCCAATTGTTTTTCCAGCCGGGCCAGGTCTTCCGCCCGGACATTGGGATTATTACGATAAACAGCCAGAGGGCCGCCAGGCACACTTTGCATGATAATAAAACTGATAAACGTGACAGCAATCATCAAAGGAATAATGCCGATAAAGCGCCGGATAATGTATGCGTACATAATTGATCTTTCCTTAAATCAGAAAGCGAACAACCTCCCGGCAAAACCTTTGCCGGGAGGTTCATTTAATTACCTGTAAGGTTGGCTTTATTCACTATGCTGCCAATTGGCTACATCCCAGGTAAATTCTTCCCAGGGATTTGGTTCCCAACCTTGCAAATCATTTGTAAAAGCATTGATCAGCAGGCGGTTGTAGAGAGGAATGTACGCATAGGAATCCGTGACGATTCGGGAGACATCCGAATACGCCTGTTTGCGCGTTTCCAGGTCTACAGTGGAACGGCCGGCCGCAATGGCTTCATCGAGAGCGGGGTCGTTGATGCGGAAGAAGTTCCAGCCGCCGCCTTCCTCAGTTGGAATGGAATCAGATTCAAAGAGGATGGAAACAAAGCCGTCAGGGTCAATATCCGGCCCCCAGGTATCCATGGCAATATCAAAGTTGCCGCGCTGCAACGGGCCGCCTGACGCCCAATTGCCAAACAAGGTTGACGCTGGGACGTTGTTGATAACCAGTTCAATACCCACGTCGGCCAACTGCGCCTGAAGCACCTGTTCGGCCAATTCCCGTAGTTTGTTACCGGAGGTGGTTGTGATTTCCAGACTTAGCTTCTGCCCGTCTTTATCCCGGATACCGTCACCGTCGGTATCAGTCCAGCCGGCCTCTTCTAACAGGGCCGCAGCTTTTTCGGGGTCGTAGTCAGCTACTTCAATGGAATCATCGGCCGCCCAGCCCATGCCAATGGGAGATGTAGCGATGGTGGACAAACCATACATCAAATCATCCACCAAAACAGTGCGATCAATTGCCAGGCTGATGGCCTCCCGCACGTTACGGTCTCCCAAAATGGTGTGGGGCTGCGCCGGATCAGCCGGATCGCCGCGTTGTGCTAAATTCAAACCCAGGTACTCTACATTTGAAGAGGGTGTTGTCCAGAGGGTGAATTCCGGGTCGTCTTGTAAATCCGGGACAGAGGCTTCGATCAAGTCCCACACGGCTTCCACTTCGCCGGATTGGAGTAACAGAACACTTTCTTCACGGCTGGGTGTTATGCGGATAATGAGCCGGTCAAAGTTAGGCGGCGTGCGATAATTGGGGTTGGCGTCCAGAATAATGCTCTCGCCAGAGGTCCATTCCGTAACCTGGAAGGGGCCTGTGCCAAAGGCAATACGGTTAAAATCAGCGCCAGTCATTTCGGTATCACCACCAAAGCCATGTGCTGGTAAAACATATTCAAAGAGCAGCAAGGCTGGCGCATACAGTTCCGAATAATTAACAACAACGGTCTGATCGTCCGGCGTTTCTATGCTGTCAATCAGTTCGTAACCGGCCCGGCTGACAACAGCGTTGCGATCATCCATAATGGCTTCCCAGGTGAATTTTACGTCTTCCGAGGTGAATGGTTCACCATCAGCCCACAAAACGTCGTCACGCAGCTTGTAAGTAATTGTCAGGCCATCGTTTGAGATGCCGCCATTTTCCACGGACGGTATTTCGGTTGCCAGAACGGGAATAAATTCGCCATCAGGGGCAATTGCTAACAGACCTTCCAATATAGGCGTGGCCACAACATTGGTTACAGTTTGTACAGAAAGATAGGGATTGAGGGATTCCGGTTCCTGGTACATGGCTATGGTGACGGCTGCGCCGGCGGGAACTTCTTCGGCCGCTGCTTCTTCAGCGGGTGCTTCTGCTGCCGCTGCTTCTTCAGCGGGTGCTTCTGCTGCCGGGGCCTCTTCTGCGGGTACTTCTGCTGCCGGGGCCTCTTCTGCGGGTACTTCTGCTGCCGGCGCCTCTTCAGCGGGGGCCTCTTCAGCGGGTGCTTCTGCTGCCGGCGCTTCTTCGGCCGGCGCTTCC
>JAJRTP010000174.1 GCA_024278255.1 Chloroflexota bacterium
CTGCCTTGCGCCGCGTGGGCGGCGGCGGTCCGGCCAAAGAAGCGCTCATCTCCCGCCGCATCCGCCTGGATGTAGGCGGGCGGCTGGCCTGGAAGGATGACAAGCCCCTGGATTTGACGCCGATTGAATTTGATTTACTCTATGTCCTGATGCAAAATCACGGCCGTGCCCTCAGCCGGGACCAACTCATCGAAAAAGTGTGGGGGTACGACTATTACGGTGATGACCGGGTGGTAGACGTGCATATCGGCCGTCTGCGCAAAAAGGTAGAAGACGACCCTGCCCAACCCGGCCTCATTGCGACGGTGTGGGGCGCCGGCTACCGTTTTGAAGACGAAATGATGTAAATTCTCACCGCAAAGGACGCCAAGAGCGCAAAGAAGAGAGAGAAAAATCTTTGTGTCCTCTACGGTTAATTTTATGAAAAAGATACGCCAACATCTGGGCTGGAAACTGTTTCTCTCCTATTTAATCGTCATTCTTATTGGCGTTTTTTCGTTGGCGGTGACGGCCGAATGGCACGCGCCCAGCGCCTTGTCGCGGCATATGTCCAGTATGCAAACGATGATGGGGGACATAGACAGCGGTATGATGCAGGATTTGCTGGGGGATTTCCGCACAGCTATCAATGAAGTGCTGTTGGTCTCGGCCGGATTAGCTATGCTTACGGCCGTGATTGTCAGCACCTTTGTCACCCGGCGTATCGTCCGACCTATTCAGGAAATGACAACTGTCAGCCAGCGCATTGCCAATGGTCATTACGATGAGCGGGTGGCTGTCAGCGGCGAAGACGAACTGGCTGCCCTGGGCATCTCCTTCAACCGGATGGCGCACCAACTGGAACAAACAGAAGAACGCCGCCGCCAGCTCATCGGCGACGTGGCCCACGAACTGCGCACCCCTCTCAGCAGTATCAAAAGCGTGATGGAAGGGTTGCAGGATGGCGTTCTGCCGGCCGAACCGGAAACGTTTGCCAGCGTGGAGCGGGAAGTAAACCGTTTGCAGCGCATCGTGCGTGATCTGGAAGAATTGTCCCGCGCCGAGGCGGGTGAACTGCCCATGGAAATGCGCCCCGTCAATCCGGCCGATTTTGTGCAAACGGCCGTAGACCGCCTGCGCCTGCAATACGAAGACAAAAACGTCCGGTTAACCGAAGACATTCCCCCTGATTTGCCATTGGTGGAAGCTGATACCGCCCGCATGACACAAGTGATGCTTAATCTGCTGGGGAATGCTTTGCAATACACGCCCTCCGGTGAGCAAGTTTCTGTACTAGCCAGGGCAGATGGCCAGCAAATCAGCATTGTTGTTCAGGATACCGGTATTGGGTTAACAGCCGAGCAGCAACGCCACATTTTTGAGCGGTTTTACCGGGTAGACAAATCTCGCGCCCGCACCGGGGGCGGCAGCGGCATTGGCCTGACGATCAGTAAGCATATTGTGGAAGCGCACAACGGCCGTCTCATCGTGTCCAGCCCCGGTCCCAATCAGGGCAGCACCTTTACGGTTATCCTCCCTGTCATTCAAGATGGAGCGATTTAACCTCCGCCTATCCCGCCTGCGCCTTTTCCAACTCCAGCCACCACTCCATTGTTGCAAAATTGTCATATTTTCGTTAAACGGCCGTCACATCCCCCTGATATGCTCCTGACAACTTAAACAAACAACGGCGGCACACAAGAGAGCCGCCATAGAAAATCATAGGAGACACAATCATGAAAAAATTATTAGGTATCACAGGTTTGGTTCTGGTAAGCGTATTATTTATCTTCGGTGGCACGGCTCTGGCGCAAGACAACACGCCCACACCGCCGCCCGTTCCGTACAATTACGGCGACATGATGGGCGATGATTACGGTTATATGGGCAATGGCTTCAACATGATGGACTTTGACTTCATGGGCAGCTTCGCCGACATGATGAACAACAGTTCCCATATGTGGGGCGCCGCTTCCAACTGGATGGGCGACAATGCTAACATGTGGGGCAACGGTTACGATATGATGGGTAGTTACGGTTCCGGCATGTGGGGTAATGGCTCTGGTATGGGCAGCTACGGCTCCGGCATGATGGGCAGCTCCGGCTCCGGTATGTGGGGCAATGGCTCTGACTGGATGAACGACGGTTCCGGTGCAGGCAGTGGTTACAACGGGATGGGGGGTTACGGCCGTTAATACATCCCTTCCATTCTAAACAAATTATCAAGAAACCAGGCTTCTACCGGAAACCTGGTTTCTTTTTGCTATCATTGCCCCAAACTCCGAACAGGAGAGACTCGCTATGTGTACCAAATCACAATATAGGTCCCGTTATAAAGAAATCACCACCATTTTATCCCGCAATGGTTTCGGCTGGCTGCTGGCCGAACTGCACCTGCGTGGTTTCCTCCCCTGGCGGGAGCGTTTAGACCGCCAAACCAACGCTGATACCCAAGCCATCCGCCTGCGCCATACGCTGGAAGAACTTGGCCCCACCTTCATCAAACTGGGCCAGATTCTCAGCACCCGTTCTGATTTGCTGCCGCCTAACTATATACAAGAACTGGAAAAATTACAGGATGACGCTCCGCCTGTGCCGCTGGAACAGATTACGGCCGTCTTCCTCAATGAACTGGGCCAATCTCCCCAGGAAATTTTCGCCGAATTTGACCCGGAACCGCTGGCAACGGCCTCCATTGGCCAGGTCCACGCCGCCTGTCTGCCTGACGGGACCGACGTCGTCGTCAAAATCCAGCGCCCCGGCGTGGCCCACACCGTCAACTGCGATCTGCAAATCCTGGCCGACATGGCCCGGAAGGTAGCCCGATACACCCAATTCGGGCAAACCCACGATGTGGAAGGCATGGCCCAGGAATTTGCTTTTACTCTGCGCTGCGAACTGAACTATACCCGCGAAGGGCAAAACGCCGACCATTTCCGGCAGATGTTCGCCCAGGACGCCGATATCCACATTCCCAAAGTGTACTGGGATTACAGCAGTGAGCGCGTTATTGTCATGGAACGGCTGCGCGGCCACAAGATCAACGACCTGGAAGCGCTGGACGCCGCCGGATTTGATCGCCAGGAGATTGCCGCCAAAAATGTGCGTCTGATGCTGGAGCAGATTTTCGCCCACGGCTTTTTCCACGCCGATCCCCATCCGGGTAATGTGTATGTGCTGGCTGACGGCCGTATCGGACTGCTCGATTATGGTATGGTGGGCCGTCTGGACGACGAGATGCAAGCCAGCCTGACCCGCCTCTTCATGGCCCTGGGGCAGGGCGACAGCGAGCGCATGTTGGACGAACTGATCCAATCCGGTATTGCCCACAGCAATGTCAACCGCGCCGCCCTTAAACGCGATCTGGATCACATGATCATCTGCTACGCTGACAAATCCGTCTCCGACCTCTCCGCCACCCGCCTCTTTAATGAACTGACTGACCTGGCCCGCAGCCACAACATGACGCTGCCCAGCGAACTGGTGATGATGGCCCGCACCATGTCCATCAGCGAAGGCGTCAGCCTGACCCTGGACCCGGACTTCCAGTTTGTGCCTTTTACACGGCCGTACCTCCAGGAATACTGGTTCAAAAAACGCTCCCCACTGGAAATAAACAAAAAAGTGCTGCTGGGCATGATGGAAATGGCCGAATTTAGCCTCACTCTACCCCGCCGCATCACCCGCCTCACCTCCCAACTGGAACGGGGCGAATTGGGCGTCAAGATTGACGTGCGCGATCTGGACCAAACCATGTCCCAGATGGAAAAGATGGTCAACCGCCTGATCATCGCCATTCTCATCAGCGCCCTGGTCATCGGCCTGAGCCAGTTTTCCCACATGGCCCCCACAGAGGGCGTCATCCAGGATTACGCCGGCCTGTTTTTTGAAATCGCCTTCATCCTGGCCGCGCTTATGGGCGTTTGGCTCATCTTCAAAGCTATCTTTGCCAAAGATTAAACCGTAGGGCGATTTGCCAAATCGCCCTACAAAATATTTGTTACAAATTTGTCACACTTTCTTTAATGATCCGACACACAGCCCTTGTATGCTATAGACAACTTAAAAAAACAAACCATTAGCCGGTCTGAATGAACCAATCCGTTCACAGGCCGGAATACAAGGAGAGCGTATCATGTTTATCGGACTGTTTTTAATTATCGCAGTGATTGCCATTATTGCTTACAACTCAGGCTGGCGGCCGCAGGGACTCACCTCCCAGGCAGCCCCGGCAGCGGCCAGCAAATCACCGCTGGACATCGCCAAAGAACGGTATGCCCGCGGCGAACTGACCAAAGAAGAGTTTGAACAAATTCGTAACGATTTGAGTTGACGTCAGATTGGTTCAATCTCGCAGATTGAACCAATCTCTCGACAGAGGAGGTGTAACCATGATGTGGTGGGGACAAGGATTTAGTTGGGGTTGGATGTTATTTGGCGGATTGATGATGATTCTATTCTGGGGCGGTATCATTGCCCTCATTGTCCTGGCCATCCGCGGCCTGACAGGATCGGGATCGTCTACAGCCAATACCATTCCGGCCAACACGAGTAGTTCGGCTTTACGTATTTTGAAGGAACGGTATGCTCGCGGTGAGATTACCAAGGAAGAATATGAAGACATGCGCCGCGATTTAGAAACCTGATGTAGTGAGAAGTTCAACTTCTTCGAGAAGTTGAACTTCTTGGAAAAAAATAACCGCGAATCCGGGCCTTCACGGCCCTGATTTAGCGAAAGGAAGCATAATTATGAGTATCATAGCCAGATTCAAAGAGATATTTCAGGCCAAAGCCAACGCAGCGGCCAATCAATTGGAAGACCCGAAGGCCAGTCTGGATTACAGTCTGACCAAACTGGAAGAAAACCGGCGGCAGTTGAGCCGCAGTCTGGTGGAAGTGAGCGCGGCCAAACGCCGCCTGGAAAAACAAGAGGCGCAATTGGCTACGGCCGTCAGCAAATATGAGGAACAAGCGCAAACGGCCGTCACCGCCAACCGGGACGACCTGGCCCGCATCGCCTTGCAGCGCAAGCAGGAAAGCCAGGCCCGCCAGGCCGATTTGGTCGACAGTATCGCCAGTCTGGAACGGCAGGAAGCGACGCTGAAAGAAGCCCAGGTCAACCTGGACCGCAAAATCGCCCTGTTCCGTTCCCGCAAAGAAGAATTGAAAGCGATCCATGACTCCGCCCAGGCGCAGTTGCGCGTGCAGGAAGCCTTGAGCGGCATCTCCGGCGACCTGGCCGACGTGGGCAATACCATCCAACGCACCGAAGCCCGCATCCAGGAAATGCAGTCCCGCGCCGACGCCATTGACGCGCTGGTAGACGAAGGCATTTTGCAGGACGTTCTGGAACCGGACGTAGACGACATTGACCGGCAGTTGGCGGAAATCGGCCGTAACCAGGCTATCGAGGAAGAATTGGCCCGGCTGAAGGAAAAGACGGCCGTCGCCGCTTAAATGGTTCATCGTAGGGCGATTTGCCAAATCGCCCTACATTTTTGAAGGAGAAAATGATATGCACGGTATTCACCACCTGTTAGACGGGTTAATTGTAGACGCGGCCCAGCAAAACTCTTCCGGCTGCGGCAGCAGCCAACCGCAAACAGCGCCGCCGCCCAGCATCGAGCAGGAAGTCAAATTGATGTACGCCCGCGGCGATATTGCCGCCAGTACCTACTACCGTTTGCTGGAAATGGCCCAGAACAGCCAGCTCAGTTGGGACGATCTGGCCCGGATTCGCAGCGGTGAGGCAGTGACAGCGCCGAAAACGGCCGTTACTCCACCCCCGCGCCAACGCAATAACGACATTGTGCGCAGTCTGAACCGGCTCTACGAACACCGCTCCAAACTGGAAGCGGCCCGCGCCGAATCGGAACAAGTGCTGGATAAACTGGAAGCAGATGTAGCTCGTTTATACCAGCAGGCCGACACGGCCGCCGCCAAAGCAGAAGCCGCCATCGGTGACGAAAAATCTGCCCGTGCCTATCTGGCTGCCCGCCAGGAAGCGCTGGATCGCGCCGCCACACTGGAAGAACGCAGCAACGCCCTGCGCCAGGATTTGCAGCGCATTGATGACCTGCGCGACGAACTGGCAACCCGCGAAGCGGAAC
>JAJRTP010000175.1 GCA_024278255.1 Chloroflexota bacterium
GAAAGCATGGAAGGTTGATGGTGTACTGATTAAATGGCAAAACCGTATCTGGAAAAACTGCAAGCATTAGTTGATGAACTGAGGCCACAGATTGACCAATTGGAGGGCGTACAAGCTGTTTGTCGGTACGCCATGATTCAGCAGTTGCATCATGCGTTCTTGCAGGGTGTACCCTTCAACAAACTCGTGGGCCACATACGGCCGTGCCTGAGAGGTCATGCCTACCTGATAAATCTCTACAATATTGGGGTGTTTTAGTTGGGCCGCCTGGCGCATCTTTGCCAGAAACTGCTCCCGATATTTTTTGGGAGTGGAAGACAGGAGAATTTCAACCATCACCGTCTGGTTTTCATCAACATCCAACGCCTGATAGAGATCGGTCACACTTGTTTGTAAAATATGGGCATCCAACCGGTACTGATCCACGAAGTGATCGGCTGCGGAGGTTGGTTCATCCTGATAGATGCGTTGTTGGCTGCTCATTTACTTAAATAAATTGACCTAATTTCATTGCCAGCTAATTGAAAAATCAATAGCAGCAAAGGGTAATAGTCATCAATGTTCCTGTTGTGGTGGTTGTGAAGCTGGCTGTAATGTTTTTGGTTACGTATGCGTTATCTTTATGATATTCATGCACACTCCCCCACCATATATAACTTTCGCTACCATAATACGGAAGCAAGGTTTCAAAGAAACTTACAACCTGTCTAACGGGTGCGAATGATGAGTGAATACGGGTTCGTATTATTTAAGGGGCCGTCATTGATTATCCGGATAATGTAGTCTCCGGCCGGTTGGTTAGTCACCCGGATAATTTTTGTTGTGGAAAAGTCCCCGTTATGGCCCAGGAATGAAGCGGATTGGCAGGTGCCGGCCCATAGGACGATTTGTCCGGCAATCGGGACGAAGTTGGTTAACTCAACGGTGATGTCGCCGGCGGTATTTGTGTGAAAGATGTACCAATCATCTACATTCTGAGCGAAAAATTGGTATGGCTGGTTGGTAGAAATGGGGAATGCTTCCTGGCATGTGTTGTTAGGCTCGCCATCACTATCCCAGTTGAAGGTGTTGGAACTGACAAGGGGCAAGTATAGGGTATTGATCGATCCGGTTAAGACTTGCACGTTGTCGAAGAAGACGTTGCCAAAATCAATGTCATTATCCTGAATGGCCCCAAATTTTAGCTGGATGGTTCGGCCGGCATACGGCCGTATATCCACCGTATCCAGAACCCACTCGCCGGTATTTCCGGGGACGGTCATGTTGTATGACCATATCGTTTGGTTATTTATCTTAATGTAAGCTTGGTCTGTATTTCCAACCACGCTTTCTTCTGCTTTGTAGGCATAGTACCAGAAGGAAAGTCCTATAGCATCGGTGGGTAGGGTGAAGGTTTGGGCGGCGCTGTTGCTGTTGATCTGACGGCCGTCAGGCGGTGTAATGCAGGCGCCGCCGCTCCAGAAATAACGCCTGCCATCTTGAGGGGGCGGTCCGCCGGCCGGCTGCCAGTTGCCAATCCAGACGGGGCAGTCGGTGTTGGTGGTTTCTGTCCAGGGGGTAGGGATTTCTTCAAAGCTGCCATCCAGCAGCGAGGCTGCGGGAACGATGGGTACACGGACAAAAAGAAAGAGGAGGCCCATACCGAAGAGGCAGGGAAGAAAAAAGCGGGGAAGGAGAGACGGCCGTATCCCCATGAATCTTACTGCCGTTACAGCGCCCATTCGTGTTCGGTTTTTTGTAGCCAACGAAGATTTCTTCCCTACGGCAAGGTGACTTAGCTTTGCATTATCTTGCCCCGATAGTAATTAAGAAAGGTTGCATCTTGGCTTACAAGTATACTCAATAGGGGCAGCGTTTGACGACTAATCCAGAATAGACAATGTTCATTTATGATCACCAGGAATAGTGTTATGGCTTTGGTGTTGGTGTTGGAGGGGGAGGAGGTGTTCTGGAGGGGGGTTCACTTGTGGGGCCTGGCGGCTGGGAGGGCGGCTGGCTGGGTGCTGTGGATGATGATCCTGATGCGTCTGGCGTATCTGACGGAATGGCGGGCGGGGTGGCGGTGTGAACAGGCAGCCGGGGCAGCCATATTTTTTGGTTGAGGCGCAGCAAATTCCCGGTCAGACAGTTCACTTCCTGGATTCTTTCTACGGTTCTGCCCGTGTTGACGGCGAGATTATACAAATAGTCACCTTCCTGGATGGCATATTGCACCCAGCCGGATGGGGGGGATGGTTCGCAGGCTGTTTCCACAGGTACGGTCGTTTCCGTAGCTGTTGCCGTTTCCGCCGGTGTGTTGGTTGCGGTTGGTGTGTCGGTGGCTGTAGGCGATGGCGTGGTGGTGGCTGTCACCGTTGCCGTTTCTGTAGCGATGCTTTCTGCCGGTATGACTTCGGCCGGCGCCGGTTCATCCGGTTGATTATCGGGTGTGTCAGATGAGGTAGCCGTGGGTGGGAGGTCGGTTGAGGCGGGTACGGCCGTAGTCGGCGGGACAAATAGTTCGGCATTACCATCAGCGCCACCCGACAAACCACGCACTACAAAAAAGCCACCAATCAACAGCAATAAAACAAGGATAATTGCTCCCCCAATCATCAGCGTGCGCCGATCCACCGGGATAAGGGGCGGTGGGGGCGGCCCTTCACGCTCGGCTGCCAGCGCAGTCTCCAGGGCAGCCAATACCTCGCTAAACGATTGATAACGGCTCCATTCCTTTTGCCAAATGCAGTTTTTTACCAATTCGTAGGTGGCTGGCATGAGTCCCGGTCGCGCTTCTTCCAGAGGGATTTCCCGCGGGATACCTTTGTGTTCAAAAATATCCCATTCCGATATGGGTAATTCCGGACGATGACCGGCCAGCAGTTCATACAGCATAATCCCAAAAGCGTAAATGTTGCCAGGAATGGTTGGCGGCTGTCCAGCCAATTGTTCGGGAGATTGGTAAGTCAGCGTTTGTTCCGGATAGTTTTGCGGAAAATCGGGATTGGCTTCGGGCGGGACTACCAAATCATAGATGGCGCCGGTGTCTTCCTGGGGCAGAATGATACTTTCCGGGGTGAGATCGTGATGGGCCAGCCCTGCTTGTTCGGCCGCCCACATGGCTTTGGCGATGGACTGCATCAGGGAGAGGGCGGCGACGGGGGGCAGAGCCGGCTCTTCGGGCGGGCGTTGGGCCAATGAGTCTGCCAGAGTGGGGCCAGCGGGAGGGGTTACGGCCGTAAATGCCCTGTCGTCCTCAGTCACCCCCGATTCCAAAACGCTCGCCAGATAGGGATTGTCCAATTGAGCGACAGTGCGCGCCCGTTCAGCGAACTGTGCAGTCAGATCAGGGTTTTCTGCACGAGTTTGGTTCAGAACAAAAAGGATGACTGGCGTCTGGTCTTTTTTTGCGTGACCTTGATAGATACTGTATGTTGGCTGCTGAACCAGAATTTGGGAGAGTGTAAGGTTGTTGATTTCCGGTAAGGCAGCATTTGCTTGATCTCTTGTTGCCATACGAATGCCTCAATCGCTTCTATGAGCTGTATAAGTGCGATAGCCTTCGCTTCCAACTTCTGAGCAGGCTTAAATGCCGCGATTTGCCTAAGCATTATACTAAATTTGTATTACGGTATACCTTTCAGCGGCCATAGGCCCGATTTTCTCACGCCAGGACGCCAAGTTTTCTTCTTAGCGTCTTGGCGTCTTGGCGTGAGTTACAGCAAATTACAATGAGACGAGTTTGACCTGGGTAACGGCCGTAATTTTTTCCAGCGCGGTTACCACTTCCTGGGGCGGATGGCTGTCCAGATTGAGGAACGAGAGCGCTTCCCCGCCCGGTTTGTCCCGGCCCATGCGCCATTCGCCAATGTTTACCTTATAGGCGGACAAAATAGTACCCACCTGACCGATGACACCGGGCACGTCCTGATTTTGCATCATGAGAATACAACCTTCCGGGCGGGCTTCCAGCCGGTAATCGTCCACCTGCACCAGGCGCGGTTCGCTGCCCCCGATGAGGACGCCGGCCAGCAGCCGGGAACCGCCGGCCCACTGCACCCGGCAAATAACCAGATTGTGGTAATCAATGGAGCTGATCCCTTTTGTCTGGGAAGTAGCGATGCCCATTTCTTCGGCCAAAACGGGGGCGTTGATGGTATTAACCGGGGCGTCGGTGGTCTCCTTCAAAATGCCTTTGAGGACGCCGGCGGCAATGGGTTTGACCAGATCGTCCACGTCGTCGCCCTGGATTTCGATTTCTACCTGCTGAATACGGCCGTCGG
This sequence comes from Chloroflexota bacterium, assembly GCA_024278255.1. GTDB lineage: Bacteria > Chloroflexota > Anaerolineae > Promineifilales > Promineifilaceae > JAJRTP01. The sequence goes on from JAJRTP010000175.1 coordinate 4,263, forward strand.
CCAGTTGCGCGTGTAGTTGCCCCAGTTTTTCGGCCAGGGTCATATACGGCCGTATCGCCGTAAAACCCGGCCCCGCCTGAAACGGCATATTCAACGCATGGCGGAAATCCACACCGCGCAAAGCATCCAGCACCTGATCCACAATTTGGGTGGCAACAGCCCGCTGCGCTTCTACCGTGCTGGCCCCCAGGTGCGGCGTATGCACCACATTGGGCAGTCCCAGCAGCGGATTATCTAGCGGCGGTTCCTGACGATAGACATCAATACCGGCTGCTTTTACCTTGCCGCTTTGCAGCGCATCAGCCAATGCTTGCTCATCAATCATCTTGCCGCGGGCTACATTCAATATGATGACGCCGTCCTTCATCTGGCTGATGGTTTCGGCATTAATGATATTTTCCGTTTCGGGCACCAGGGCCGTGTGCAAAGTAATGTAATCTGATTGGGCCAGCAGATCATCCAAATCTACCAGAATCACATCCAGTTCGCGGCCCACTTCTTCCGACACATAAGGGTCATAGGCTATCACGTCCATGCCAAATGCCTGGGCCCGCGCTGCCACCAAACGGCCGATACGGCCGAAGCCAATAATGCCCAGCGTCTTTTGGTAAAGCTCTACCCCGGTAAGCTGGGAACGGTTCCATTCTCCGGCTTGCATGGAGGCATAAGCCTGGGCTGTATTGCGGCTGGCGGCCAGCATCAAGGCCATTGTTTGTTCGGCCGTAGCCACACTGTTGGCCGTCGGTGTATTCATAACGATGATGCCGCGTGTGGTGGCGGCTTGAATGTCAATATTGTCCACCCCAATGCCAGCCCGGCCCACGACCTTTAAGTTTGTACCTGCTGCCAGCACATCCGCATCTGCTTTGGTGCCGCTGCGAATAATCAGGGCGTCATATTCGGGGATGATAGTGAGCAGCTCATCTTTGCTCAAGCCCGTTTTCATATCATAGGTAGCATCGGCCGCTTCTTCCAGCCGATCCAGTCCTGCTTGTCCTAATTTGTCAGAAATTAAAATTTTGTACATGATTTTCCTTTAATCTTTTGATGGATAGTTGAGTCTACTGAAAAAACTAACCGCAGAGACGCGGAGGGCGCAAAGAATTTAGAGTCTCCCAGAGAAAAATCTCTGCGTTCTCTGCGCCTCTGCGGTGAAATCAACCTTTTTTCAGTAAGGCCATAGTTTTCCAAATTCCTTGTCATTATGGTTGTTTTTCCAGATTCAAATTATAAACACTACTCAAGCCGGGTCAACTGGCCGGAAAATAAGACGCAAGTACGCTAGATAATTCGGCTTTCTTGTGGCACAATCTGTTTTCCCTGGAAAATATTTTGGATGAAGTGTCTTTTACAAAGATGCGTCGGTATTGCGAAAAGCGAGTGGCTAAATGGATATGGAAAATCACCTTTCGGCTGAAACGAAGAAAAAGATTTTGATTGTAGATGACAATCCCATTAATTTGCGGATTTTGGCGGATTATCTGGAAGCGTTTAGCTATAGAGTGCTGGTGGCCAGAGACGGCCGTAGCGGGATAGAAAAAGCCCAGTACGCCCAGCCCGATCTCATTTTGCTGGACGTAATGATGCCGGATATTGACGGTTTTGAAACGTGCCGTTTCCTCAAGGCAGATGAAACCACCCGGGCGATCCCTGTCATCTTTATGACAGCCTTGAGCGAGACCGAGAGCAAAGTTGAAGGGTTTGAGGCCGGGGCAGTGGATTACGTGACCAAACCTTTGCAGCAACGAGAAGTTTTGGCCCGCATCCGCACCCATCTGCAACTGCGTGAGTTGACAGAAAATCTGGAGCAACTGGTAGAGCAGCGCACGGATGAACTGGAAACAGCTTACCGCCACTTGTCCCGCCTGGATAAAGCCAAATCTGATTTCATCAGCATCATGTCGCATGAACTGCGCACGCCTTTGGCAGTCATTGATGGCTATACCCAACTGCTGCAGGATAATACGGCCGTAACCAATGACGAAGAAGCCCAATTTTTGGTAGGCAATATCCTTACCGGAACACAGCGGATGCTGCGTACCATGAACGATATATTCGATGTGACCCGTATTGACAATGATTTTCTCCGGCCATATCGGGAACCCCTTGTCATGCAAGATGTGCTGGACGAGGTATATATCAAGGTCACACCCGCCCTGCAAAAACGGAAACTAAGTTTGGTCCGTACCGGCATAGAATCTTTACCCCGAATACAGGCCGACAAGGTTTTGCTGCCCAAATTGTTTCATCATCTCATTGTCAATGCCATTAAGTACACACCGGATGGCGGGCAAATTCGGGTTGTGGGGCAGTTTCGGGAATTGCCTGATTCGGCCGCACCCATTGTGGAAATTGTGGTAGAAGATAATGGCATTGGGATTGAACCCCAGCATTTGGAATTGATTTTTGAGAAATTTTACCAGACAGGTCAGGTGAATTTCCACTCGTCAGGCACGTCAACTTTCAAGGGGGGCGGGCCTGGATTGGGCCTGGCGATTGCCAGAGGGATTGTGCAGGGGCACGGCGGCCGTATCTGGGCTGAAAGTGAGGGGTATGACGAGGAAACTTATCCAGGCAGCCGTTTTTTCGTTTGGCTGCCGGTAGAGCCACCCACGATTTGAGCGGCTTCGTGCTGGGGGGTTTCTTCCCGTTTTTCACCTGCTTCGATAGCTTGTGCTTCCAGTAATTTTTGTTGCAGCCAGGGGCCACGTCGGGCGTCCCAGGAATAAATGACGCAGGTGTGAGCAATTTTATCGTGCCAACCGCGCCGCTCGTCATCTACCAAAACCCAAAGAAATCCCAGAAAAAGCGGTATGGCGGATAGCCAGTAGCCAGCGTACCGTATAAGCGATTGCTTAAAGGTAGGGAGGCTGCCGTCCAAAGAAGCAACTTTCAGCCCCAAAATGCGCTTGCCCACTGTTTGCCCCACTAACACCCAGGCGCCTACAAAATAAAATACCCACACAAATAGGGAAATCATCAGATTAAGGAGGATGAATACAGCGGCAGCTACCGTTGTGAAATGGTTGTCAGATTCCAGCAGAACACCGACGTTGATGTTGAAGAAGTTTAGCACAATGGCTACAGATGCGTGGAAAACAAGCATGATTATGGATACAACAATGATGTCAATGACAAAGGCCAGGAAGCGGCTGACAAGGCCGGCGTAAAATCCTTTGAGGGAATTGTCTTTGACAGGATGGACAAGTTTTAGATGTTTACTCATTTTGTAATTCGTCGCTGGTTGTGGGAGCCAATGTTCTGCGCGGTGGACGTCTAAGCAGGGCGCGCACAAATCGTTCGGCGATGGCGTCGCTGGTGACAGTGCGTTCGCGCACGCTATCCATGGATTCGGTAGCCAGGCTCATGCTTTGTTCGGTGATGAGGTCTTGTAGTTCTTCGTTTTGGGACAGGTAGTTGATGAATTCGTCAATGCCTTCCTGGGTGGCCATCAGGGCCAGTTTACGGCCGTGCGCCTCTTCTATCCGTCCTGTCGCCATCCATTTATCCACAAAGGTTTCACCGCGGGCAGCCAATTTGTCCATACGGCCGTTCACCGACCGGGAAACGCGCGTGTTGGCTACTGGCGTGGCCATGCGGTTAAATGAATAAAAAGCCACTTTGGCGGCCCGTTTGAACAGGGGAATTTGGCGTTTTTTCAGATGCGCTTCCGCGTGGAAGATTGCTCCGATGAGGGTATGGCGCAATTGTTCTGCGGGGGAACTGCTGGTTGTTTCCAGACTGTCCGCGGATACGGCCGTTTTTTCATCCCAGGTTTTAAGCCGCTCCCGAAACTGTTCCGAGCCTTCAACCAATGCTCCTACCAGCAGGCGGGTAAATGCTTCCAGCATTTCATCATCTACGGCTTCTACGGCCGTTGGCGGGGGCGGCGCAGTTGGTGTGGAGGTCGTTTGTGCGGGAGGTGTGGCAGCCGGCGCAGGGGTGGCGGCCGTTGGTGTCGTATCTGCGCCGGCCGGACTATTATTTACAAGCTGTCCTTCGACAACAATCCCCGTATTCGTCTCAACAGTATTCTCATTAGCCATCAATCACCTGCTTCTTAGAAATTTAGCCTATTGTTCCATATACCGATCTATTATAGCGAACAATTCTTCCATATCGCTCATTTGCAGATCACCCATGTGGGCAATACGGAACTACACATTCTTCAATTTAGCTCCATACCCATTAGAAATAATCATACCTCGTTCATGCAAAAAAGCATTAAGCGCCGGAATATCAATCTCCAGATTATTGTGAATGCTGGTAACGGTGGGGGAGGCGTAAGCAACCGGGTCGGCAAACAATTTGAATCCTTTAGCCAGCGCCCATTCATGCGTGCGATCCCGCATAGCCAGATGCCGGGCAAAGCGGTTGTCCAGTCCTTCAGCCAGCATATCATCCAGTTGTAAATCCAGCGCATAGAGCAGAGAAATCGGTGTGGTGGCTGGTGTTTGGTTCTTGGCCAGGTATTTATCCAGAAGCAGAAAATCAAAATAGTAGCCTCTGTTGGGGACGGTGCCCGCTTTATTCATAGCCCGTTCCGAGACGGCGCAAAAGGCCAAGCCGGGCGGCAGGGCAAATGCTTTTTGGCTGGATGTGAGCAGCACGTCAATGTCCCAGGCGTCAAATTCCACCTTGATGCCGGCGATGCTGCTGACCGCGTCCACAATGACAATGATCTTGTCTCCATTGGGTAGTTGGCGCACCGCTTCTACGATTTCCCGCACGGGGCTGGTGACGCCGGTGCTGGTCTCATTGTGCGCGAAAGTGATGGCGTCAAAGCCGCCGGCGGCCAGCCGTTCGGCGACCTGTGCCGGCAGGATGGGTTGGCCCCATTCCACTTCCAGGACTTCATTGACTTTACCGTTGGCTTCCGTAATTTCCCGCATTCGCTGGCTGAATGCGCCGTTGACGCAGTTCAGCACTTTACGGTTAACGGTGTTACGGATGGATGCTTCCATAAAGCCGGTACCGGTAGAGGCGGCAATGAGGACGCGCCGGTTGGTGTAAAAAACCTGTTGCAGCTTGGGTTGAATGCGGCCAATTAATGCCGCGCATTCCGGCATCCGGTGGCCAATCATCCAGTGGCCCTGGGCGTCCAGAATTTCCGGCCTAACTTCCGTTGGCCCCGGTATGTACAGCTTAATATGTGGCGTCGAACGCCTGATTGAATTTTGTTTTGAGTCGTTCATTTTGAAATGTAATTGCTCCTTGGGCAATGGTTGAAAATGCTTTTTGAAAAACGGTTTCATGTTCTGTGCCGCTGACGCGGCGTCTGGCGGCCGGCCCGGCGGCCAGACCCAAAATGGGGGCGATGCTGCGGGAATGGATGAAGGCGGGCGCTTTGTCCAGGACACCCTGCCGGGTAACCACACCGCCAAACCCCACAAACAGATCGACGGCTTGTCCGGCCAGAAGATCGCTGCTGCCATCACCGACGAGAAGGGAACGGCCGTGCTGCTGCCCCAATAATTCCCTGACAATTTGTGCCTTGCCATCACTGATGGTGAGTGCCCCCGCCTCATAATCCCGATACTGGCCTGGTTCCGCGGCGGCATTGTATTCCCACCAACGGCCGGCCAGATGGTCATAATCTACGTGAACGGCCCGGATATGCTCACAGGGCACACCCAGGTAGAGGCCAAACTCTTCTACCGGTTCGGCCAGCCCGCCGCTGATGATGTAAACCTGGTGACCCAGATATTGCAGGGCGGCGATGGTTTCTTTGGCATCCTCTACGATGTTGCGTTTGTATACCCGGCGGATTTCCTGGATTTGGGCCTGGGTGGGCCGGATGGCGCGCAGTCGTTTGGCGTAGATTTCGGCCAAATCGAGCTTGCCATCCATGGCGGCGTTGGTTAATACTTCCACGCGCCATTTTTTCCCGGCGGTTTCGGCCAGAATGTCAATCCCTTCCACCGTGGTCAGGGTTGAATCGCAGTCAAAGAAGATGTGTTGATAGGGAGGCCAGCGCATAATGCCTGTATTGTAGACGTTTGCCTGGAGGCTGGCAATAAGGTTTCGCACTGTGTTATAATAAATTTATGGAGATGCCGCGCCTGGATTTTGACACGCCCTGGAAGGCCGTCATTGAGCGATATTTGCCGGAATTTATGGCTTTTTTCTTCCCCGGCGGGTGGATAAGTTGGCACGTGTCTACCGGCGCGGCGATGGGGCTGAGATATGGGTATTGATCCACATTGAAGTGCAGGGCCAGCCGGACGATGATTTTGAAGAACGGGTGTACATTTACAATTATCGTATTTTTGACCGGTATAAGCGGCGTGTAGCCAGTTTGATTGTGTTGACAGATACAAACCCCGATTGGCGGCCTGTGTCTTATGAATACAGGTTGTTTGGCTGCCGCACATTGCTGGAGTTTTTGACGGCCAAATTGCTGGATTGCGGGGCTGATTGGGATAACCTGCTGGAAAGCGACAACCCATTTGCTATTGTGACAATGGCGCATTTACAAACACAGGCCACGCGGCATAATGCAGAAGAACGATATGCCGCTAAATTGCGTTTGGCAAAATTGTTATATCAAAAGGGATATGATCGTCGGGAAATCATCAATTTATTCAGGTTTATTGCCTGGGTGATGGCCTTGCCCCCGGAGTTGGAGGATCAGTTTATGAATGACGTAATAGCTTATGAGAAAAAGGAAAATTTGCCTTATATGGCGCCTTTTGAGTTACGGGCGTTTGAACGCGGCAGAGAGGAAGGTGTGGAGGAAGGCATAGAAAAAGGCATAGAAAAGGGTATAGAAAAAGGTTTGGAAGAAGGTTTGCGGCAAGCGTTGCTCTCTACCTTAACAGTGCGGTTTGGGGCTTTGGCTGAGGATTTGCCGGCGCGTGTGGCGGCGGTGACAGAGCCGGCCGAATTGCGGGAACTTCACCGGCAGGCATTGCTGGCTGATTCTCTGGAAGAGTTTATGGTGCTTTTAGGCGAATGAGATCGAGGAGAGATTGGTGGATACGGCCGTTGCTCATCAAACAATTACTCCCGGCCACTCCCCAATCAAGCGTCCCCCCGTCAACATTGGTGATCGTCCCCCCCGCTTCCAGAAGCAAAATAATCACTGCGGCCAAATCCCACGGCTTCAGATTCAAATTATAATACGCATCCAGGCGGCCGGCCGCCACCCAGGCCATGGCCAGCGTCGCCGAACCGATAGCCCGCATAGTAAAAGTCTCCCGGCCAAAATAGTCCAGTATGCCCAGGGTTGTATGTCGCTTATTTTGTGAAGAACTCCAGTCCAGACTGATGATTGCTTCACTCAGTTCTGTTACAGGGCTAACCTGCATTGGCAGGTTACGTTTCCCCACCTTAAGGGTCGCTCCCAGTCCTTGCCCGCCGCTAAATAACTCGTCCCGCGTGGGGTCGTAAATGGCTCCGGCCACAGGTTCATACCCGGTTTCTGTGGGGCGGGTGGCGGCAATGGAGACGGCAAAATTGGGCTGTTGGCGGCTGTAATTGGTCGTGCCGTCAATCGGGTCTACAATCCAGATAATGCTGCCTTCAGTGGGCAGATCGCTGTCATCTTCCTCCGTGAGAAAGCCATGATCCGGAAAAGTTGCCCGTATCCTGTCGGTGATGAGTTTTTGCACGGCAAAATCGGCGTCTGTCACCAGATCGCGAAACCCTTTGCTGTTAATTTCTCTGGGTTGGTACCATTTTTCACAGGCCAAGTGTCCGGCAGATACGGCCGTAGCCTGCGCCACTTGTAACAATTCAGAAATTGATGGTGGTGAAGGCATGTGCTAAATAATCCGCTTACGAATCTTACTGCTCAAATAATCCAGCGAAATCACCACTACCGCAATAGAAATCATCATCACACTGGCCTGCCGGTATTTCAGCAAATTAATATTTTGCACCAAAACAAAACCGATACCACCACCGCCGGCAAAGCCAATGACCGTCGAGAAACGCACATTGATGTCCCAGCGGTACAATGTAAACGCAATAAACGGCGGCACTACCTGGGGTACAACTGCGTACACCACTGTCTGAACCCGGCTGGCCCCTGTAGCCGTAATCGCTTCAATCGGGCCTTCCGAAATGCTTTCTACCTGTTCTGAATATAATTTACCTAAAGCGGCAATCGTATGGATAGTTAAAGCCAGCACCCCGGCAAAGGGACCGATACCTACCCACACGGCAAACACAATCACGTAAATCAGCGGTTCAATGGAGCGGATAATGTTCAGCAGTGAGCGTAGAGCAGTATAAATCACCATCCCAATGGGATATTGTCGTTTGGGATTAGCTGCCAGGCCTACCACGAGTAGAATAACGGCGGCAACAAGGGACGGATAGGTCGTCCATCTTTCAGGATTATCAAACTGGTAAAGCCAGTTCAGCGCGGCCCCGATGCCATAAACGAAAATCGCCCCGCCAATGGCGGATACAATACCGGTGATGATGCGCCCGGTGGTGACATTAGTGCGCAGAATAGCTTCCTGGCCATAGGTGCTGCCCAGAGACGCGCCTATTAACCCCAGGAGGAGGCCCATAACTATCGGAGAAAGGACGGTTATCCCTTCCGACAAGAAAGAAATGAAACGAGCCAGGAAAGCGGCCCAACCGAGAGAACCTTCCAATGATTTGCCCAGAACAATGCCCATATAGGCCAGCATGGCAATGATAAAGAAGGCGAGAATGATGATAAACATGACCCGGAGCCACTCAATAGAGGTGGCCAGCCGGGAGCGTTCTTCGCCGGAAAGTTTGGCCGGGGCAAATTTCAGGACCGCGCCAATAATGATGAGGAGAACAACGGCAATGCCTAATCCGGTTAAAGTGTTGTTGGTTAAGGTGCTGGCCAGATCCAAAAGCCATTTGGTGATGTTATCTCCCAACACAAAGCCAATGAGCAGTCCGATTACGCCTGACAAAATAGCCGCCAGAGGCAGCCCTATATTCTCCATCAAATTCCGGGCAGCCAGGAAGCCGACAGGGATAGCCAGGAGGGTGCCCACAGTGGTAGCCATCAGAGCCAGCAGCACCGTCTCGATGATTTTTTCGACGGTAATCTTGACCGCTTCGCTAAAGCCGATAATACCGGTACCTAAAAAGCCGCCGCTTTTCCATTTTTCTTCAATTTCCAGGCGCTGTGGTTCCTCTGACGGCCGTATATCCGGCATAGTAAAATCTTCGTTCAGGTTACCTTCCCCGTCCGTGCGGAAGGAAGTCAAGGCTCGTGTAGCGCTCGTATCTCCCGGCGGGTACCAGCGGATAATGCCGCTTGTATTGGGCTGAAACCCGCTGCCCGTAATCACAATCGTGTCTTGTGTGGTATCAGCGCAGTTGGGTGAGATAGTGACAGTACGGCCGTCTGACAAAGCAAATTGCGATCCGGTCACTTCCCCTTCACAGGGAATCCGGATCATCACATTCATAGCTCGCTTCTCTTCATTAAATACAAAAAAGTCCGGGCGGGCCAGTGCCCGAATGACCCGTGTGGTTACTTCTTGTCGTTTGGGGTCTTGCGGTTCAGTAAAATTGATTTGCGTAACGTCAATCGCATAGGCATACAAAATGAAAGCGCCTATGAATGCGGCAAAAATAAGTAGGGCGCGTAGTAACGGCCGTGACTTCTTATCGTTGTTGTTCTCTTTATTCGTCGCCATTATCTTTTACCCGATGCGTACCGCGTCCTTTCCGTAAATTTCCTTAAAACGAGCGTCGTCAATATCCGATGGCAGTCCTTCAAAAACCAACTCCCCTTCATTCAGGGCAATGACCCAATCCCCATACTGCTGTACCAGATCCAAAAAGTGCAAACTGCACATCACCGTAATGCCGTCTTCCCGGTTGATTTGCTGCAAGTGGCCCATAATGCTGTGCGCCAGAACCGGGTCCAGGCTGGCTACCGGTTCATCCGCCAGAATCAGTTCCGGGTCTTGCATCAAAGCCCGGGCAATACCTACCCGCTGCTGCTGCCCACCGCTCAGCTCATCAGCCCGATTGTCTGCTTTGTCGCGGATACCGACTCGATCCAGACTGGCATACGCCTTTTCCATATCATCATGGGGGAAACGACCTAATACACTGGCTAACGTGCCTACGTAACCCAAACGGCCGCTCAACACATTCCGCATCACCGAAGAACGGTCCACTAGATTAAAATGTTGGAAAATCATACCGATCTTCCGCCGCACCCGGCGCAGCTCCTCACCCTCAACGTGGGAAATCTCAATATCATTCCACCAGATTTCCCCTTCTGTGGGTTCGATTAACCGGTTGATGCAGCGCAGCAAGGTACTCTTCCCCGAGCCGCTCAAACCGACGACAGCCAAAAATTGACCATCCGGCACTTCAAAACTGACGTTACGCAAGGCCACCGTGCCGTCTTCATATACTTTTGTTAGATTTTTTACTCGTAGCATGGGAGATGGGGGTAAAAAGAGAAACCGGGCAAACAGATTGACTGCTGCCCGGTTTCTTATCAATTAAAACATTATTCGCCTAAGATGTCTTCTTCAGTCATGCCCAAAGCATTAATGAGGAAGCGTACCGGATCGTAGGCCGAATCGGTTGTCGGTTCCGCCCCTGTCCAATTGTAGAACGAGTCAGAACAGAGTGTGACAGTACCTTCCGGCGGTTCCAGGCAAGCATCAGAAGAAACATAATCTTGCAAGGCTTTTACAATTTCCTGGGCTGTACTCAGAGGGAATTCTGGGCCAAAGGAAACGGTGTCATTGGGGATGGGATCAGAGATGGTCAGGATGTGCGTTTCTTCAAAAATATTCGGATAAGTTTCCATAGCTGCCGCCCGCGCGTCCAGCACCCGGTAGCCGCCCTCATCCGGGCCGCCGGCAACGAAGACACGGCCGGCTTCAGTACGTTCCGGCGGGACGCCCGCTTCACGCCAGATTTCCGGATCATCTACAGCCGGATTCCATTTGCGTTCGTAATTGGGCAGCAGGGGCGGGCTGTAGAATGAAGTGGCAAAGTCCACATCACCTTGAGCCACAGCCAGCATCGCATTGGTATGGCCGCCAGTTTCTACAATTTCACCTGGTTCAATACCGGCATCTGTAAACATGGCGCTGGGTACCAGGAAGCCGGAGGTAGAAGTAACGCTGGGTGCGCCCCAGGTTTTACCTGCCAAATCTTCCAGAGATTCAATACCGCTGTCATCACGCACCACGATTTGCGCCCAGTAGTTAGGCCAGCCAAAACGTACAGCGGCATTACCCACCTGCACACCGCAGCGCTCATTGGCCAGAACGTAGCCTAATGCCGGGATGAAGCCGATGGTGTCATCAGGAGAAGCACACATTGCTTCAATAGTGGCAGCGTAGCTGGTCGGCACGCTGACCTCAAATTTGAGGCCCGTTACTGCTTCCAGTTCGTTGGCCAGTTCTTCACCACCGGACACAATAACATCGGCGTCTACGGAGGGGACAAACAATACTTTAATCGGCCGTTCTTCGGATCCCAGAGGAACTTCTTCAGCCATCACTTCTTCTACAACTGTTTCCACAACCGTTTCTGTGACAACCCGCGTCACTTCCACAGGCACTTCTACCTCTACGGGAACTTCTACTTCTTCAGTCACCGTTTCCGTGATCACACGGGTGACTTCTACCGTTTGCGGTTGGCAGGCAACGGCAAAAAATGCCAAAACCAGCAAACCTGTTGTAAACCAAACTGCGCGTTTCATATTCATGGCTTTCTCCTTTTAACTAGGGGTAGATAATAAGGTGTGTGTTCATCAGAGTTGACTAAGACGGACACACAAAAATCACAAGGGAAAAAGATTATAACACGGTACATAACAGGGGCAAGCCTGTGTCATTTGGGGAACAATAACCCCGGAGCTTATCCGGGGCTATTGTTCTGCTTAGAAGTTCAACTTCTCAAAGAAGTTGAACTTCTTGGGTCTGCAAGCTGATTACCGGCTCTACGGGGCAGAGTCGGCCTGAATTTCATTCGCCTGCTCAGTCAGCGCATCCAACGTGGATTGGATGTCGGCGCCATTGAATACGATGTCAATGAACGCTTCTTCCACGGCATCACGTACATTGTCGTAACCGGCGATGGGCGCTTCTGTTTTGCCGTATTGCAGCAAATCAAAAGCTGTCTTATATGCTTCATTCTCGGCAAAGTAATCACTCATACCCTCAGCCACGCTGCGGCGGGCCGGGAAATAGTTGCTGGCTGTGGCCCACTGCGCTTGCGGTTCAGGAGATGTCCAGTATTTCAGGAACAGCCAGGCAGCCAATTGTTGTTCCGGCGTCGTCTTGGGGACGCTGATGCTGGCGCCATAGATGTTCTGTACCGGGTCTGGTGTCGTATGCGGAATAGCGGCTACTGACCAGTTAAATCCTCCAACTTCCCCATCATCCACACCGGACTTCACGAACGGCAGGCCGGAAGAAGAACCGACGAAGAACAAAATCTTGCCATTGGCAAAATCAGTCTGGTCGCCATATTTTTCAGCTACCTGCAGAATGCAGCCTTGCTCAGCCAGCCCTTGCAGGAAGGTCATTGCCTCAATCGCTTCGGGAGAGTTATAGACAAACTCGCCGGCTTCATAATCATAAATGTCACCGCCGCGGGCAAAAACTTCAGCCGCAAACTGAGAAGCATCCGTGTCCAGTTCCATACCGGCGCTGAAATCAGTTTCATTCTTGCTGAACGGCTGGTCAACGGCCGCGCACAAAGCTTCCGCCCACTGGTCCGGCGTTTCCGGCGGGCCTTCAAAGCTGATGGCCCCGCTGTCGCTCAACTCTTGCAGCCAGTCAGCATTGTAGAACAACACTTCCATAGAGCGGGCTGGCGGGAAACCAAACGATTCGCCGTCAAACTGGGGCAGTCTGTCAGCATCCAGGAACGCCTGGAAGAAATCAGCCTGATCTTCTTCGCTGAGTCCGTATTCTGGATGGTTGATGTAGGGGTCCAGGCTAACCAGGCCGTCAGCAACCTCATACGCGGCTGCCTGGTTTTGGTAGGCGATGACCAGATCTGGCACTTCACCTGTAGTCAGACCGGCAATCATCTTGTCGTAAATGTCACCGTAACCGCCTTCGGAGCTGCCCACGACAGTAATGCCATATGGATTGGTTGCATTGAACTCGTCAATAATGGCATTGATTGCGCCACCACGAGAGCTGTCATCTTCATACCGGTGCCAGAAAGTGACAGTAGTGCCTTCCAGGTCCAGTTCATCAATGTTACCGTAGACAGAAGTATCATAATCTACTTCGGCCATTGGTTCTTCTGCCGGTTCTTCGGCGGGAGCCTCGGCTGGTTCTTCAGTTGGTTCCGCGGCTGGCTCTTCAGCTGCTTCTTCAACCGCTTCAGCAGCTGCTTCCACAGTTGGTGCTACTTCTTCCACGGCCGCCTGAACCGTAGGTGCTACCTCTTCAACTTGCTGTTGAGCTTCTTCGACAGCTTGCTCAACACCGCTGGTGCCACCACATGCGGCTAAAACCATTGCCAGGATCAGGGCTAAACCTAACAGCCCAAAGAGTTTTTTGTTTGACATAATAAAATTCTCCTCCAAACTTGTGAGATTTTTGAATTTTTTGTAACCGCATTGCACGATTACACGTTTCTACACTTATTTAAGCAAACGAATATTTTTTGTATGATGTTTTTGGGCATCACCTCCTTTTAGCCTTTCAATCCGCTTTGTGACAATCCTTCAATGAAGGTGCGTTGGGTAAAGGCGTATAAGATTAAAATAGGTAAAATAGCAATCATGGAACCAGCCATTCGCAGGTGAGGGAAGTTTGCTTCTTCGTTAAAGAATGACTGCAAGCCTACAGCAATGGGACGCCATTCATCACTGCCTACGGTGACTAGCAAAGGCCAGGCCAACTCGTTCCAGGCGCCAATGAAAGCGAATAGCACAACGACGAACAAGGCGGCTTTGGAGATAGGTAAAACAACCTGAATTAAAAACCGCACATGCCCGGCGCCATCAATTTGAGCGGCGTCCCAAAGTTCGTCTGGAATAGAAGCGAAATGCTGGCGCAGCAGGAAAATAGAAATGGCGGGGGCCATAAATGGAATGGTTAGCGCCGGCCAGTTGTTTATCCAGCAATTTGTAGCCTCACAAAAACTAAAGCCCAGGGTGGTAGCAAACCAGCCTTCAGAACCAAATATTTTCCCGATTTCATTGACTAACAGGAAATTGGGCAGGTTTTGCACAATACCGGGAATCATTAAAGTAGCCAGCAGAATGCC
>JAJRTP010000176.1 GCA_024278255.1 Chloroflexota bacterium
AATAATCTACCGGCTGGCACAAGAAAAATCAGTGGCTATTCTTACAATTCTAACTATTTCTATACCCGGTAAAAATACCACCAGATCAGCCCGGCCAGCAGTACCAGATAAAGAATCGGATAAGCCCAGTCCATAATAGAATCAATGCGGTCTGCCTTTTCCCCTTCTTCATTCATTTCCAGGCGTTTCAGCCAGACGTTGTAAACAATCACCAACGAATTCACGACAAACATAATGGCCATAATGGCATCCAGAAATGTCATGTAGCCCAGACGGGGGTAATTGTCCGCCAGGCTAAAACTGAAAGCGATAAACAGGAGCAAATTAGCGCTGGCAATCTCAATGCGATGCCGATAATCCTTGAGGAAAAACGTGACCCAGGAGACGAGGATAATCAGAAGAACCGGCACGAATATGCGGAACATATAATAATCCAGGTGGCGCGGCGCGGAAAAACTAAAGGTGAAGCGGGAGGAATAAGTTCCGGCGCTGGTCGTCACATTGGATACCTGAGTTTCGTGGTCAGAGAGAATAAACTCATCTTCCCCGTTATCGGGGCTGATTTGCGTGAAATCCTCCAGATTGCTGAAAATGTAATATTCTGCCGGATAAATGGAATCTACGTGGAGGATAAATGACTGGGTATCAAAAGGGAACTGGGCAAAATCAAAATCTACCTGCAAGTCTGTGGTAAACCGCTCAAAATAAATAACATCCCCACTGGAAGAGACGACAATTAGTTTATTTTGTGCCCAGCGCGGCCCTTGCTGGTTCAAAATGGTAAAGTCCGGCCAGATCGCGTCTTTTTCCAGCAAAAGGGCGTCAAATTCTGGCTTGGTCAAGGTTTTGAAATTGCACCGGCAGGTTTCTGGATTAAAAGCCAGGGTCGGATCGTGCCATTCCAGACGCAAACCAATCACGGCAGAGAGAATTTCCCGCTGCTGATCCATATCTATCATTTGTTCCAGCTTGAAACCGATCTTTACTTCTTCCGGTTCGCGCACGACGTTTTTCCCACCGGGATCAGCCGCGCCGGACAACACGACGGGGTCGTTAAGGCTCACGAGCAGGCGATATTCGCTGGGAGAGGTTAGCTCTTCCCCACAGCAGTTGAGGATATAAAGGCGGTATTTTTCCGCGTCGGTAGGAAATGTATATTCCAGGGTCACTTTGCCCGCATCCCCATTCAGATTGTTGCTGCGGAGAGGCTTCTGGGCAAAATTAGTCAGGAGCAGGGCCGGATTCAAATCACCGGACACGGTCTCGATATAGACATAAAGGGTATCACCGGCCTTGACAGGATTTAATTCGACAAATGTCTCGCTGTTGTCCGGGGACAATGTGCCGGTGATTTCTTCGACGCCTGCATTGACGGGGGTTACGGCCGTATCCAGAAAAGCAATGCTGTCATTTGTCGGCGCCGCTTCTCCCAAAAGTACCAGCGGCACATCCAACCCCATCGTCAACTCATAATCCCCAAACGTGCTACCGCCTAACGCCGAAAAAGAGCCGGCGGCCATCAACCGGTAATCGCCATCCTCCGGGATGACTGCTTCCAATGCTGCCGCCAGTCCACCACTGCCATCATCATCCCAGGCCAGAAAATATTCGTTCCTAAGCCGGTTGACGGCCGTAAAAGGGTCTTCTCCCTGGGTAACAGCGCGGGTCAAAGCTTCCTCAAAATCAGCTTCCAGCGCTTCCGGGTCCACATCGCCATGCACCAGCCCTACAATCGGGTCCAGGTTGCCAGACTGGGTTTGCATGGTAACGTACAGTCGCTGCCCCTGGCGCAGGTCAGGCAGTTTGTACAGGATAATTTGACCCGGTTCGATACGGCCGTGCAGCACCTGCACCGGACCATCTTGTTCCCCGGCTTCCTGGGCGGCTAACGGCCGTAAACCCGGCAGTAAAGCCAGTCCCAAAACCAGTAATATGACCCATTTCCTCATAACCCGTCAACTCCTGTTATATTGTTCAAACAGCACGGCAGATTCTAACCCTGCCCGCCCAACCTTGCCAGCAAAGCCCCAACCCTTTGGACAATTCTTAGAATCAGCTAGAAAATATCAAGTATTAGTGATTCTACTGAAAAAACCACGTGCCCGATAACACGCTGGCACTTTTGCCAGAAATCAAAAAATCGCAGCTATCGCAAGAAAAAGTATCTGAAGAACTGAACAACAGATTGGCAGCTTTAGAGGCGCTTTTACACAAGCAAGGCGGAGAAACGTCTTAGCGCGGGCTTAATCTGACACGGCCGTAAACGATTCCACACCCTTCACCTTCCCCATCCGCCTATACAGAAGGACAGCCGGAATCAAAGCTACCAGCCCCAGCCCGCTGGCCAGCCAGTAAGGGAACGTGGCATCCAGAGCAAAGAGTGTACCGGCCACGGCCGTACTTACAATCACCGCCACACTAATCGTAGACTGGTAAACCCCCAGCACCCCGCCCCGCAGTTCATCCGACACAGTACGGGTCGCCAATGATTGCAAAGGCGGCATCATCAACCCCATCCCCATAGCAAAAAACACAGCCGCCACCGCACCCACCAACGGCGCAGCCGCCAGGGCAAAAATTAACATCCCTAAAGTGCGGCTGATCAGACCAATGACCACAATCGTGGCATCACTAACACGCACCACCGCCCTGGGCAGCAGTATCAGTTGGGTTAAGAACTGGGACAAACCCACCACAGACAACAACAACCCAATGCCCAGGTCCACCATCTGCGGATCATACCCCCGGAACAACACCGCTTCCCCGAACAAGGCAAACGTGGCTTGCAGCAGCCCCATACCAAACTGCCCCACAAACACTATCCCCAAAATCAGCATCAGGGAAGAATTTTTAACGATGTGCCTCGGTGACAAACTGCTGTCTCTGGCTTCCCGATTTTTCAGCCGCTGCTCCGGCGTCAGCGTCTCATCCAGGGTGCGCCAGGTCAGCAGGACGGTGAGAATAGCGGCCACGCCGGCCCCAATAAAAGGCACCGTCGGGCCAAACAGCGCGGACAGAATGCCGCCCAGCGCCGGGCCAACAATAAAACCCAAACCAAACACGGCAAAAATCAGCCCCAACGACTGGGTACGCTTTTCCCGCGGCGTGATGTCGGTAATATACGCCTGGGCCACAATGATATTGCCCCCGGTAATCCCATCCAGAATACGGGCCACAAACAGGATGGCTACGCTGGGGGCAAAGGCAATCATAAAAAAGCTGACGGCCGTACCAATCTGACTGACAATCAGCACCGGCACCCGCCCCACTTTGTCCGACAACCGCCCCAGATAAGGCCCCGCCAAAGCCTGCGCCACAAAAAAAGCGGTAATCAGCAGGGTAATCACCTGTGGTTCCATAGCAAAGCGGCGCTGGGCATACAGGGGCAAAATCGGCATAATCATCGCCGCCCCCACCATCTGCACAAACACAATGAGCAAAATGGTAATCATACGCCGGTCTAAAGATTTGAGTTTTTTCATAGGTAGTCTGGTAGTTCAATAGTCGAGTAGTCAGGTAGTCGGGTAGTCGTTTCCCCTCATCCCATCACTCCTCACCTCCTCATCTTGTCAACAACGCCGCATATATATCGTCAAACCGGGGAATAACCAATCGCCAATCGTACTGTTGGGCAAATTGTTGGGCATTTTGGCCCAAACGCTGCCGTTCTTCGGGATGATCCAGCAGGCGCAAGACGGCCGTACTCATCTCCTCCGCCCCATCCGCCAGCAGCAACTCCTGCCCCGCCGTCACCGGAAAGCCTTCCGCACCAATGCGGGTGCTGACAATCGCCTTGCCTGCCGCCATAGACTCGATCAGCTTCAAACGGGTCCCACTGCCTACACGAAACGGCATAATGGTCACTTTCGCCCCGCCCAGATACGGCCGTACACTTTCCACCCAGCCCGTCACCGTCACCCCGTCCAACTGCCCCAGCCGCGCCAGCCGGGAATGCGGTTTTTGCCCGACTATCGCCCAGGTGGTGGACGGCCGTGCCTGCTTAATCACTGGCCACACCGCATCGGCAAACCACAACACCGCATCCACATTCGGCCGGTAATCCATTTTGCCGCTAAATACAAGATCGAAAGGGAGAGATGGGCCATCATACGTGGCGAATTGTTGGGTGTCAATGCAGTTGGGGATGACGGTGATCGGTGATCGGTATTCGGTATTCAGTATTCGGTGGTCGGCGGGAGTGACGGGTGCGCCGTAGAATAGTTCTTCCAGAAGCTGCCTGTCTGTTTCGGAGACGGCGACGGTGGCATCGGCTGTTTGCATGGCCCAGCGTTCAAAATGGCGCAAACGCTGCACCTGAAACCAGGAATAGCCGGCCGCCGCCCAACGCCGCGGTTGACGCACATCCGTCAACATATTGCGCCGCTGCAATTCTGCCTCCGCATTGTGGTCATCAAACACGATCCGGCTCGATGGGCTGGCAGTGCGAATCGTAGTTATATATCGCGCCAGTTCAATTCCCTCGACCTGCACAATGTCAAACGGCCGTTCTCCCAACAACTGTCTTAACTTCTCCTCAAACAATGGGCTATAAAGGCGATGGGCCATATCCGGCCGACGGGTAGCGGCTAACTGGACCAACCGCTGCTGGGCACTGCGCGGCGGTACAGGCGCGGTCACAATCTGCTCACACAATTCGGCTAAAGGAGCGATCTGATCGGATACGGCCGTTTGTCCCGTCTCCAGAAAAGAAAGCAGCGTCACCGAATGTGCCTGTGCCACCCCGCGAATAATATGAAAATTCCGCAAACTCGTCCCCTGCTGCGGGGGATACGGAAGCTGCGGCGTTAAAATCAGAAGATTAGTCATGTAGTCAAGTAGTCATGTAGTCGAGTAGTCAGGCAGTGAGGTAGTTTTTTCACCTTGTCACCTTGTCAAATACAACTGCCGCGTCATTTCCGCAGTCTTGTGCCAGGAAAAAGTGGCGGCTTGCTCGTAGCCCGCGGCAATCATTCGTTGGCGCAGGGCGGAATCGGTGAGGACGCGGTAGAGGGCATCCGTCCATTCCGTCTCGTCCAGCACATCCAGCGTCAGTCCGGCCGGCCCTACAATTTCCGGCAGGGAGCCGCGGTTGCTGACGATGACGGGACAGCCGCAGTGCATCGCTTCCAGCGCCGGCAGACCGAACCCTTCATAATGGGATGGCGTCACCAACACCCCCGCCGCGTGGTACAGATGGGCCAACTGCTCGTCATAAATCCCTTCCAGATGGCGTACCTGCCCCGTCAAGCCCAACTCGTCAATATGCTTAAAGATGTCGTCATAAATCCAACCCTTACGTCCCACCAAAAGCAGCGGCACATCCACATCGGTCGTCTGGCGCAGCCGGTCATACGCATCCAGCAAAAAGGGAATGTTTTTGCGCGGTTCCAGCGTACCCACAAAAAGAATGAAACCGTGCGGCAGGTGAAACTGATCCAGGGTTTGCTGCACGGCCGTAGCCCCATATTCCCGCGCATACAACGGATTGGCCGCCAGATGAATCGTCGTCACCTTGCCCGGCGGCACGCGCAAATGCTCAATCAAATCATACCGCGTCGCGTGGCTGTCCGCCGAGATGTGGTCTGCCTTGTCCACTGCCCACTGAATCTGATCCGCATAATAGCGCATACTTTCCGGCGTCAAAAATTCCGGGTAATAGATAAAGTTCAAATCATGCACGGTGATGATGTGCCGCCTGGCACCAAACTGGGGCGGAATAAAATCGGGGCTGTGCAGCACATCCAGGCGCGCCGGCGACAGTTCCCCCG
>JAJRTP010000177.1 GCA_024278255.1 Chloroflexota bacterium
CATGTAAGTTAGTCCGGCGTGAATTACTTTCCAGCCTTGCGGGACACCGGGGTCTACAAATTGATGGTGTAATCCTACCGGCACAGATAACACCAGGAACAACCAGAATACTAACCGGGCCAATGGTTCGCTGAATAACTTGCCCCCCACTTGTTTGGGCACCATACCGTACCAGGAAACATAAGCCGGTAATAGCCAGAAATAGACTAAGGGATGGCCGGTAAACCAGAAGAAAGTACGGGCTAATTGGGGATCAATACCCGGCGATATGCCCAGCACCCAGGGAATAATCAATACCAGAATCTCAGTGGCAATACCCAACGTAGCAATTTGCCACATGACCATGGTGATAATGCTGGCCAAAGCGATGAATGGTGTTTGTACCCCTTTGTTTTCCTTACGCCAGGCGATATAAGTGGCGTAGAATCCATAACCAGCTACCCAGGAACCGACGACTACCAACGTTAAGCCGATGTAAAAGAAGATGTTGGCCTGCATAGGCGGATAAAAGGTGTATAGGACGGTAGCCAGATTCATCAAAATGGGAACGGCCGCCGAAATTAACCCCAGCGTCATTAAAATCAGAGCCAGCCAATTGACCCAGGGAAAACGCAATTTACGATTCAGGCTGTGCGTAATGGCAAAAGTGAAGAAGCCGACAATAAAAAATGTTGTCCAGACTAACGCATTCATCACTGCATGAGTGGTTAGTCCCTGATAATAACTGGCAATGCCAATCTTTTGCAGGGAAGTATAGGTGTTGATACCGACGTGCTCCAATTTTTGCAGCGGTCCGAAGAAGCCGCCGATAAAGAGCGCTGTCATGGCAATACCGATATTCCAGGCTGCAATTTTATTTTCTCGCGCAAACATAGAATTTCCTCCTAAAGTTGACATGGTTGGTTACGGTTCCACAACCACTGTGCCATACATCGTTTGATGGCCTACACCACAATACTCGTTACAAACAAAAGTGTACTCTCCCGGTTCATCGAAGGTTAGAGTCAATGTAGATACCTCTCCGGGAACCACCATCATATTAACGTTGGTTTGTTGTACGTTGAAGCCGTGCTGCACATCTTTTGATGTTACGTAAAATGTTACAGTGGAACCAACGGGAACCGTGATACGATTCGGCAGGAATGTCCACGTCTGGGCCAGGATATATGCTTCGTATTTGTTTGGCGCCAGTTCGCGCACCCGCTCATCAACAGGTGCGCCCCACGGGGATGGGGGCGTGGCTACTGTATTGGGGTCTACCTCCATAAATGGTTCGGGTACCTGAATACCATAGGCAAAACCACTCACCATGACGAGTCCCGCAAAAACAGTTATGAGAATAATAGTAAAAATAACGTAGTTTCTTTCTCGACGATCTATATGCATTCCTAATTCGCTCCTCGTGACAACAGCGTCAGGTAGACGCTGCCCCACAATGCAATGATTAAGAGGATGAATATGATCATGATGACCACGGTCCCTTGGGGAGTCTTGTACCTTTTCTTATCCTTATCTTCCATAGAACACCTCCATTCTAAAAACAACTCCCAAACAATATTTTTACGTATTGCGTATTACGTATTGCGTAAAAAGTTGTCTTTACGCAATACGTAATACGCAATACGCTTGATCACTCGCGTAATAAATGCTCTACGTCCTGGGCAATATCTTCTCCTGGTGTTTCAAAGGGGAAGAGCAGACGTAATTTTCCCTCCTTGTCCAGCGCGGCTACGGTCGCTGTGTGGGCTAACAGATAGCCTGTTTCTACTGTTCCTTCTTCTTTCTCAAAAAAGATGCCAAAGGGTGCGGTCACGGTGATAATTTCGTCTTCTGTGCCGGTCAGACCAATAAAATTGGGGTTAAAGTGCTGTACATATTCTTGTAACACTTCCCAGGTATCCCGTTCCGGGTCCAGGGTAATCATGATGACCTGGACGTCGTCTGCTTTATTGCCCAGTTTTTCCATGGCCATTTTTAATTCCACCATGGTTGCCGGACAAACATCGGGGCAAAAGGTGTAGCCGAAGTAAATCAGAACGACTTTGTCCCGATAGTCAATCAGGCTGACGGGTTCGCCGCCGGGGCCGGTGAGGGTGAAGTTGGTCATGGGCTGGCTGGAACTGATGGTGGAGCCGTGATATTGGTAGGGGATGATCATTTGTAGCAATAAATATCCCAGACCAATGCCGACGACGAGACTTACCAGGGCGATGATGATTGTTTTATTGCGGGAGCGGGTTTTGGGTTCCTGATCCGCTTCCGGGGTGGTTGTGGAGACGTTATTCATAATTTCACATAGTGCGATTTGAAAAATCGCGTTACCAAGTTAACGAGGCGGGTAGCAAAGGAAGAGATGGGCGGCCTCGTAACCGATTTTGGCAGCGCCATTGCTGTTTTGTGCTTCTTCTACTAATAAGCCGATGTCTCGCAGCATAATGTCTATTTCGGGCACGGCCGTTCTATACTCCGCCCGCATAATGCCATTGCCATCAATCAGCATAAAACCGGGGTCCAGATCAAACGCGCCATCTTCCTGCTGTTGGTAAAAAAGGCTGAACCCGCCGCCAATCACCGATTTCAGCATGGCTGGAGACCCGGTGGCAAACACCCACTGGTCCGGGTTGGCGCCTAGCGATTGGGCATATTCAGTCAGAACTTCCGGCGTGTCATGTTCCGGGTCTACGGAAATGGTGACCAGTTTGATGGGTATGTCTACGGCCGTCACTTCATCCAGACGATTTTGTACCTGGGCCATCACCTCATCCGTTTGAGCGCATTCCTCACAGTTGGTATACGTAAAGTTGTATAGCACAATTTGACCGCGCAAATCTTCATTAGAAATCTGGTTGCCATTTTGGTCGGTTAAAGCAAAGCCAGGCGCCAGGGTGATGCGGGGCAGCACTAAAATCGGTTGAAAAACCACAAAGCTGATGATAGCCGCCGCCATGATAAAAAGAATGGTAAACAGAATGAGCCAAATCGGCGCTAACCCCCTTTTACCCGAACGTTCTGGTTGGGACGCAGTTGTGGTCATATCTTGTCCTCTGCCAACAACGGGGTTCTCATAACCGTAATAGTCTCTCTGCCAATTAAATAAGGAATACCATCCCGCCTATCTTTCGAGCGTGGAGATTTCATTAAAAGTTCGGCTTCTTCTACCAATTGCGCCAGGGTAGCTTCCTGCAACTGCTGCATCAGACTCAACTGCAAGCGTCCCCAAAAATCATGGCCGGGGCAAAAACGGTCCCGTTTGCATTCCTGGGGCCGGATCAGGCAAACGTTCAAACATATCGGGCCGTCTACAGCTTCTACAATGTGCAGTAAATTGATTTGGTCAACCTGCTTTCCCAAAGCTAACCCGCCGCCAGGGCCGGCCTGGGTACGCACCAGATCGGCCTTGCTCAAGTCAACCGCGATTTTGTGCAAAAATGATTTAGGGACATCTGTTCGGACAGACATCCGTTGGGCTGACATGAATTCACCTTCATGCAAACCCAACTCAATCATCATGCGTACTGCGTAATCCACGCGCCGACTAATTTGAAACATAGATAATGTAGACCTATTTACTCCATAATTCCGATGCCGGTAATTTATCCTACACTCATAATTGAGATTAGTGATAAATGTCACAATATATTTATGACATTTGTCATATGTGAATACCTGAATATGAAACGGACTGCTCCGTTGTGACTTGTTTCACAGCCAGATCAGACAAATTCTTTTATAGTGGCATTAAGAAACGGGAGCAGTTCCGAGAATTGGAGAAAACGAAATTATTTTAGGAGCAGCAATGATTGCAGCTATGTTTTTAGCTCATCTGGTGGGCGATTATATTTTGCAGTGGGACAGTTTGGCCGCCTGGAAGAGTCAGTCTCTGAGCGGGGCTGCCTTTCACAGTTTGATTGTTCTGGCGACGACCTGGCTGTTCGCCTTGCTTATCAATCCGGCCTGGTGGCCTTGGGTTCTGTTTATTGGGGTATGGCACTTTGTGATTGATGCTTCTCAGTTATGGGTCAAGCTGCCGGTCTCTCCGCTGGCCCGGTTTATGCTGGATCAATTGGCTCATTTTGTGGTTATTTTGTTGGCGTTGTCGGTGAGCGGTTATCTGGACCAGGCGGCCTGGCAAGCTGGCTGGCAGCCAGAAAAGGCGCTGCTTTATTTGCTGCCGTTTGCTTTTGTCACGATGCCGGCCTGGGTGGTGGTGAAGTTTACTGCTTATGGTCTGGTGAAAGGAACAGCGCCTGACTTTGGGGACAATAGCAAATATCTGGGGATGATGGAGCGCATTTTGATAATGGTTTTTGTCGCGCTGGGGCAGTTTTATCTGGTTCCGCTGGTCATCTTGCCCCGTTTTGCTTTGGAATGGCTGGAAGTGGTGCGGTGGGAAGACACGGCCGTATACCTCGCCGAATTGTTAGCCAGTGTCACCCTGGCTGTCGCTGCCGGTTTGATTTTACGGATGATATAAAAAACCAACATGATGAACCTCATACCTTTTCTCAAACAGACACCGCTGTACCAGAATATGACAGACGCCCAGTTAAAGCAGGTCAGTCAGGATGTGATCACGCGCCGCTATACTCAAGGGGCGATCATCTTTAATGAAGGCGATCCGGGGGAGGTGCTGTACATGATCCAGACCGGGCAGGTGCGTATCTTTATTCACGGCCTGGATGGTACCGAGAATTCGGTCATCCTGTTTGGCCGGCCGGGGGATATTTTTGGCGAACTGGCAGTGATTGACGGGCTGCCTCGCTCAGCCACGGCCGTTGCCCTGGACGACACGACTTTGCTCACGATCAATCGGGAAGCATTCCGCCAGCATATGCGCCACCTGCCCCAACTGGCTTACAATTTCATGCAGGAAATGACGCGGCGGGTGCGTTATACTACCCAACAGATAAACAGCCTGACCTCGCTGCCGGTTTCCCAACGGCTGGCGCGGCAGTTGGTGGAACTGGCTCAGGATTACGGCCGTGTCACTCCCAAAGGCGTTACCATCCACATTCCCCTGACCCAACAACATTTAGCCAGTCTGATTGGCGCCACCCGTGAAAGCATCAACAAAAGCCTGCGCGATTTCCGGCAGCGTAACTGGATATTGATCACGCACGGCCGTATCACCATTCTTGATCCGGATGCGCTGCGGGCACAGACGGCCGTATAAATCATTAAGGATCAGTAACAGCCACGCGCTTCTCCTTGTATCTGATTTCCTCTCTTTCTACAATGGGCCAATTCTAAAAACGTCATGCCTGATCACGTCTTCACATGTCGTGCATCACGCCGCAAATAAGGAAGGAATAACAAATGAATGATCGTGCCTTGAAATTTGGCTTGATTTTTGTGGGTATCGGCGCCGTTCTGGCCCTTTTCGCTGCTTTTGCCGGCGAGACGTTCCGCGCTCCCAAAGAAGCCAGCGCCCCGATTCAAAGTACCCCTTTGGCGCTGAATACACCGGCTGCCGCTGACGGCGCTTCTGCCGCCGGATTGACTATCTACGAAATCAAGCCGGAAGAGTCTGAAGTCAGTTTTACGTTGGGAGAGATTTTACGCGGCGTGCCTACGGCCGTCATCGGCAAAACAGATCAGGTGGCCGGGCAGATAGCCTTTGATTTTGAGGATTTTTCCACGGTAAAAGTAGGGACGATTCAAATCAATGCCCGCACTTTGCTCACCGACAATAACTTCCGCAACAAAGCCATCCGTAACCGTATCCTGTTTACCGACGCTTTCGAGTTCATCACCTTTGAACCCACGGCCGTAACCGGCCTGCCGGACAGTATTGAGATTGGCGAACTAGTGGAATTTCAGATCACCGGCAATTTGACAGTGCGGGATACGACCAGCGAAGTGACTTTTGCCGTGACAGCAACGGCCGTATCCCCCGACCGCATCGAAGGCACAGCCACCGCCACTGTCATGCGCCGGCAATTTAACCTGCAAATCCCCTCTGTTAGCGGCGTCGCCGACGTAGACGAAGAAGTTATCCTGGAGATTGATTTTGTGGCCGAAGCGGAGTGATCGATGTACAGTATTCAGTGTGCAGTATTTGGTTCACTGAAAACTGGCTTTACTGAAAAAAGGTTGATTTTACCGCAGAGGCGCAGAGAACGCAGAGATTTTTCACCGGGAGACTCTAAATTCTTTGCGCCCTCCGCGCCTCTGCGGTTAGTTTTTCAGTAGACTCAAACCCCATGCTGGTCATTCAGGGGCAGAACGATCCCCGCGTCATCGAGCAGGAATCCCGCGAACTGGTAGAATCCCTGCGGGAAATGAGCAAAGAGGTAGAATACCTGGTATTCTCGGACGAAGGCCACGACGTGCTGAAATACGAAAACCGCGTCCGGGTCTACAATACGATGATTGATTTCTTTAAGGAAAAGCTGTAACCCAGGAGATACCCCATGCAAAATGCCCCCCAATTTGAATCCTTTCATGCTGAACTGCATACCGGCAGCACCTTATTAAAAGGTAGTTTTATGCCCCGCGGCGATCTGCTCATTTATCTGAACGATCAAAATCGAGATAATTACCCCATCAATGATGTAACGTTGTACCCTTTGCTGCCTGACTATAAAGTTCGCCCCATTCACCAGGAAACTATTGTCACCCTCAAAGATAATCTGATTTACCTGGCTCTCACCAACAATGAAGACGCTGCCAAAATCCAGATTATGCAGAGTAAACGGCCGGTTATTTTTTATACGCAATTGTTTGCTATTCGCGGTCAATTTCACGTTCACGAAGAAAAACGTGATGATGATATGGTTGATACGGATAAGCCGTTTGCCGTTATTACCGACGCTTCCGTTTTCCCTTTGCGCCCCGTGGCTCACGAACCGCAGCGTCACGTGCCTTTGCTGGCCCTGAACGTGCATCACATTTTGGCTTACCACGCCCACCATTCCAAAACAGAATGATGCGTGAGCCACGTGGCTCACGCATCACAGATAAAGGAGGTGTGTTGTTAGGCTAGATTAGCTGTTAGTGTTACGGCCGTTTCCCCCGTTCCCCCCGTTCCCCCCATTGCCTCGTTTGCCGCCTTGTCCTTGCCCTTGTCCCTGACCGCCGCCATTGCCACCCTGACCATTCCCATTCCCCATTGAGCCATTGATAATTGCCTCATACTGAGCCTGGGTCATATATTGTGGTTGGTAAGTCGTGCCGGTTTGCCGTTCCAGATTAGTCACAAAGGCCCGCAAATGATTCTCCGAACCGGCTTCCAACTGTTGGTATACCCGGAGGATGGCCGTGTTGTCCGTTTGCGCCATGCGTTCGTCCAGGTCCAGAATATCAATTTCCTCGATAGCAGCGCCCACAGCCAGGGCATCGGCCACCGATTGGCTGCCTTCGGCAATCAGTTGATCGTACAGGGCTTGCAGCGCCGGGTCGGTGAATTGGCCGATCTCGTTGCCTGCCGCCGGGTCAGCCAGATTGTACTGGTTCAGCACAGCCAGGACGGCATCCATGTGCGTCTGTTCGCTGCCGCTGATGTTTTGGAAGACCGCAACGCCCCACTGGTCATACAAAGTCAGATACACGTCGCGGGCCAGTTTTTCTTCCTCGCGCATAAAGAGCAGCCCGGCAATCTCGTCGTCGTTGAGGGTCACGGCCGTATCCGCCACAATCTGATTGGCCGGCACAACGGCCGCTTCCGCAACTGTCTCTACCACCGCATCTGCTACATTGGTTTCAGCCGCGATGGCTTGAACCACCGGAGCAGTCTCATTGGTGACTACGTTGGTGGTTACGGCCGTGTCCGGGACCGCTGCCGTTTCCTCTGCCGCCGGTGAACAGGCGGCTAAAAATATCGTAGAAAGAGTAATTAAAGCCACACTCACTGCGGCCAAAGTTCGTTTGTTTAACATGATGTTCTCCTTGTGCCAGTAAGGCGATTTGCCAAATCGCCTTACATGATATCTAAATTATTTGTAACAAATCAAAGAAAATTCGTTCCTTCCCTAATTCGTTGTCCTCCATGATAAACAAGGATATGAAGACGATATGAAGCCCGTATGGGCGAGTTATGAAGCGGCGAAAAATCTGCGAAATCGGCGCAATCTGCGGTTTATTCGCCAAATTCAATTATGAGAACCAGTGAAGAATGGGAACCGGATAGTTTGGTAAGCCATCTTACATGAGGCACAATTTGCGATTATTGGCAAAAAAGAAGAGACGGCTGAATTGACGGCCGTCCCCATTTTGCTCTTAGAACGGAGGATAAAAATGAAGAAACTATTGTTACTTGTACTATTTGGCGCGTTGGCTGTGACCATCGTCGCCTGTGGCGGGCAGACGCCGACGCCCACCCCCCAGCCGGAACCCACGGCGGAACCGGTGGAAGAACCAACGGCCGTACCAGAAGTAGAACCCACTCTGGTCCCGGAAAAAGAAACAGCTTCGACCGAACCAATCATCGGTGAAGCGCCGGTAGATTCGGCCAAAGTTACCTTTGAAAACGATCAATGGGTCGTAGCTGTAGAAGGCAATCTGCCCGATGGCTGCACGGAGATTGGCGAGATCGCCCAAAGTGTAGACGGCAGCATCATCAAAGTCGAGGTCAGCACTACCCGTCCGGCCGACATGATGTGTACCCAGGTAATTACCCCCTACAGTGAATCAGTAGTCCTGGAAACGGCCGACATGCCTAACGGCGAATACACCGTCGAAGTCAACGGCGTAGCTGCGACCGAACCGGTAGTCTTGGGCGAAGAGCATATGCCCGAAGCCGCCGCAGCAGACATCACCAACATCGTTTGGCAGTGGACAGAATTTCAGGATACGGCCGAACTCAACGACATCACCGTAGACAACCCGGAAAACTACACCGTCACCTTCCTGGCCGACGACCAGGTCAGTATCAAGGCTGACTGCAACATGGTCAACGGCAGCTACACCCTGGACGGCTCATCCCTGACGATCCAGCTAGGCCCGTCCACCATGGCTTTTTGCGGCGAAGAATCGCTGGATCAGCAATTCCTGGAAAAACTGGGTTTCGTCGCCACCTACGTCATGGACGGCGACAACCTGGTGATGAACCTGCAAGCGGACGCCGGTAACATGGTCTTTGCCAATGGCGGCCCGGCGGGTGAAGCAGGTGCAGATACGGCCGTAACCGTGCGCACCACCATAGACCCCGGCATGATCCGCCTGGACACGCAAGGATTGCCGGTTTCCTGGCAAGCCGTGTACGTCCCGGAAACGCCGTATGATCAAAGCCAGCCCCCCGGCCCCAAAGGACTGCCGGCCCACATCGAAATCCTTTTCGGCGTAACAGACCCGGCCCAGCGGCGGCCCGGCGATCCCGTCATGTACATCATTCCCGCGGCGGCCTATGAAGCCATGTGGGCCGCCAATGGCAACGATTTTGTGACCACAACAATGGCCGGAATCTACCAAACGGCCACAGTCCTGACCAGCCCGCCGCCCACTGCAAATATGCCTGTGCTGCCCATGGAAGAAGTAGGCGGCAAAAATGATGTAGCCTTGTATGTAAGCCGTGCTGCTTCAGACGAGAACAGCGCCTCCAAAAGCGGCTACTGCTTTGTCGGCCGTTTTGCCCAGGACGCGAATCCTATTACCAGTGATGGTCTGCCTTTACAATATATCTATCAAGGTTTCACCAACGACGGCCAATATCTGGTTTCCTTCTTCTATCCGGTCGCCTCTTCCGCTTTGCCCAGCAACGCCGATGTTAACGATGCTTTCAACGAAGCGGTCAGTGCCGGTAAATCCGAAGAATTTTTGGCCCAGCAAATTGAAGAAATCAACAGCTTGTCTACTTCCGACTGGGAACCGGATTTAGCTACACTGGACGCCTTGGTAGGTTCCCTGCAGATCGAAGGGATGGTCAATTCCGGCCCCATCGGCCCCGAATGGCAGTGGGTACGTTCTGAACGCACCGACTCCTTCGAAGTAGAGAATCCCGAACTGTATACCCTGACTTATAACGCCGATGGCACTTTCGCCTTAAAGGCAGATTGCAACAATGTAGTAGGCGACTACACGATGGATGGTGGTATCTTTGGCAGCGTTCAGCATCAACCAGGCCCCTCCACGTTGGCTGAGTGTGGTGAAGGCTCCCGTTATGATTACTTCGTCAACATGTTCCCTGCTCTACAGAATTATAAAGTTCGCCTCCCCGGTGATGAACTGGAATTGATTTGGCCGGCCGACGGTGGCAGCGAATTTTTCCAGAATCCTATCCCCGGCATCGCGGTTGCAACCGAGTCCGCCGGGCCAATCAGCAAAGTCGAAGGTAAAACCTGGCAGTGGGTCA
>JAJRTP010000178.1 GCA_024278255.1 Chloroflexota bacterium
CCTTTGCCCGACGTGGAAATCCGCATTGTGGACGCGGAAACCGGCCAGGAGACGCTCCCGCCCGGCGAAGTAGGGGAAATTTTGCTCCGCGCCCCGCAGTTGATGGAGGGGTACTGGCATCGCCCGCAGGAAACGGCCGTAACCATCCGGAACGGCTGGCTGTATACCGGCGATCTAGGCTCTATGGATGAGGATGGCTACCTGACCATTGTGGATCGCAAGAAGGACGTTATCAAGCCCAGCGGCTTCCAAGTATGGCCGCGGGAAGTGGAGGAAGTGATTGCCACGCATACGGCCGTAGCCGAAGTAGGCGTCGCCGGCGTCCCCGACGATTACCAGGGCGAGGCCGTCAAGGCATGGGTTGTGCTGCGGGAGGGGCAGCAGCTTACGGCCGAGGAACTGCGTAACTACTGCCGCGAACAGTTAGCCGCTTACAAAGTGCCCAAACACGTCGAGTTCCAGGACGCCCTGCCCAAATCCACCATCGGCAAAGTGCTGCGGCGCGAACTGGTTGCCGCTGAACAGCAGCAGGATGATCGCCAGCCACAATCTTCGTAGTTTTGTGTACGTAGGGCGATTTGGCAAATCGCCCTACACAATAACTACTTCAATTCCCGCTTAAGAATCTTGCCGGTCGCCGTCATCGGCAGTTCTTCGCGGATTTCAAAGATACGAGGATATTTGTAAGCGGCCATGTTCTCCTTGCTCCAGGCTACCAGTTCCTCGGCTGTCACCGGTTCCGCATCTTCTTTCAGGATGACAAACGCTTTTACCTCTTCGCCCAACTTCTCATCCGGTATGCCGATAACGGCCGCTAACGTAATGGCCGGATGGAGCAGCAGCACCTCTTCAATTTCTCGCGGATAGACGTTGAAGCCGCCACGGATAATCATATCCTTCACCCGGTCTACAATATAAATGTAGCCATCTTCATCCATTGTGCCGATGTCGCCGCTGTGGAACCAGCCGCCGCGCATCACTTCGGCAGTGGCTTCGGGACGATTGTAGTACCCCTTCATAATGTTGTGCCCTTTGATGACAATTTCACCCATCTCGCCGGTGGGCACGTCATTATCCTGCTCGTCTACAATGCGAATCTGGATGCCCCAAACGGGGATGCCTACGGAACCGGGTTTGCGCACGCCTTCCATCGGGTTGAAGGAAGCCACCGGGCTGGTTTCCGACAGGCCGTATCCTTCCAGAATGGGGACGCTAAACTTTTCCTCGAAGGCACGCATCACTTCTACGGGCATGGCCGCTCCGCCGGAAGCGCACAGGCTCAGGTTGCGGCTGATTTTGTCCAGGTCAAATTTTTCTGCGGCATCGGGCAGATGGAGCATGGCCCAGTACATGGTGGGCACACCGGCAAAAATGGTCACGTTGTCCCGTTCCATGATGCCCAAAGCAGCTACCGGGTCAAAGCGGGGCAGGAGGGTGAGGGTGGAATGGGTGTAGAAACCGCTGTTCATTTGTACGGTTTGACCAAAGGAATGAAAAAGAGGTAAGGAGATGAGGTGGACTTCGTGTTCGGCAGGGGTATACATTTTGTCGGCCAAACAGGCGTTCAGCATCATGTTGCTGTGGCTGAGTTCGGCTCCTTTGGGCTGGCCGGTGGTGCCGCTGGTGTAGAGGATAACGGCCGTATCATCTGCCTGCGTATTCACCGTATCGAAAGTCGGTGGCTGTTCCGCCATCAGCATCCCCAACGTTTTGGTACCTTCAATGGGAGATGGCCCGGCGGGGTTGGCCGTCATCATAAAGAAATGTTCACAGCCCTCGGTTTCCTGAAAACCGGCGTAGCCCATCTGGCCCATGGGCAGATCGGGCGTACCTTCAAAGCAAAAATACGCTTTGGCGTCAGAATCCTGCATATGGTAGGCAATTTCCCGCGGCTTGAGCAGGACGTTGAGAGGCACAACAACGGCGCCGGCTTTGAGAATACCGTAATAGACGATGGGGAAGTAGGGCAGATTGGGACAGCTCAGGGCTACTTTATCGCCGGGTTGTATGCCGACGGCCGTCAAACCATTAGCCACTTGATTGGCAGCGGCATTGACGGCAGCGTAGGGCAATTTCATCTCGTTAAAGATGACGGCCGTGCGCTCCGGCACCTGGCGGGTGGCTTCTTCCAACAAAAGGGCAAGATTTAACATGGGGTTTCTCCTTATCTGGTGAATCGGGTTAGTTTACGCAAAGACAAGGACATTGTAGCATAAAACGGCCGTTTTTGGGGGAGAAAACGGCCGTTAAAATTGGACGACTGTAGGACGATTTTGTAAATCGTCCCCTGGGCGATTTGCAAAATCGCCCTACAAGAAAACAGGCTACGTAGTAAAAACCGGCAGATTTTCCAGAGCAATCACGTGGCTCCAGTCCTGATCCCCTTCAGTGAAAACGGCCGCAATCTGCACAATTTCCCCGCCGGCTTCCGTTACCACAGCTTCCATCCCTTTGAGCGTGCTGCCCGTACTGACAACATCATCTACAATGACAACCCGGCGGTCTTTGATGAGCGCCTTGTCTTTTTCGTCCAGGTAAAGTGTTTGCGGCTGTCCGGTGGTGATGGAGACGGTGGAGGCCATGACCGCCTCCCCCATGTAGCTTTTGTACGTTTTGCGCAGGACAATATAGGGCAGGCCCATAAGGGCGCTCATTTCGTAGATGAGGGGGATGCTTTTGGCTTCGGCCGTCACCAGCACGTCGGCATGGGCGTCTTTCAGCTTTTCGGCCAGGGCTGCGGCCGCAGCTTTGACGATGATGGTGTCGCCCAGCATATTGAAAATGGCGATGCGGATGCCGGGGGCGACTTCAAACAGGGGAAAATGCCGGGTAATGCCGGCCACTTCTACGGTGTAGGTTTCTCGTTTGGTCATCTTGTGTTACCTTTGTTGTGAGTACAACAGATTTGGGAAGGAACAGATATGTTCAAAGCAAATCGGTTCCTCATTGCCGCTGGGCAATTTTAATAGCAATATGTTTCCAAGTCTACCTGAATGTGAGGTGGTTGTCATGAAAGGGATTGTGGTACATAAGACGGAAGAAGGGCCGCAGTTGGTGTGGCAGGATGTGCCGGATGTGACGTTTGGACCAACGGAGGTGCTGGTGGCGGTGCAAGCCACGGCCGTAAACCGGGCAGATTTGTTGCAGGCGCGGGGCGGGTACAATCCGCCGGAAGGCGCATCGGAAATTTTGGGGCTGGAAATGGCGGGGGTGATTACGGCCGTAGGCGAGGACGTAAGCGATTGGGCGGTGGGCGACCGGGTGTGCGCCTTACTGCCCGGCGGCGGGTATGCCGAACAAGTGGCCGTGCCCGCAGAGATGCTGCTGCGTCTGCCGGATGAGTGGAGTTTTGCCCAGGGCGCGGCCGTGCCTGAAGTCTGGTTCACGGCCTACGTCAATCTTTTGCTGGAAGGGGATTTGGCGCATGGCGAGACGGTGTTGATTCATGCTGGGGCCAGCGGCGTGGGCACGGCAGCCATCCAACTGGCCAAAACGATGGAAGCGACGGTCATTGTGACGGCAGGCAGCGCCAAGAAAATCCAGTTTTGCCGCGAATTGGGCGCAGACGTAGCCATCAATTACAAGGAAGAGGATTTTCTGGAGAAAGTGATGGCGGCCACGTTTGGCGAGGGAGTAGATTTGATTTTGGACCCGGTGGGTGGTTCTTATTTGTCCCGGAATGTGCAGGCGTTGGGACGGTACGGCCGTTTAGTAAACATCGGTCTGCTGGGTGGATTACAAGGGGAAATGAACATGGGGCTGCTCCTGCGTAACCGGCTACGAATCATCGGCTCCACCCTGCGCAACCGGCCACCTTCCGAAAAAATTCAGATTACCCGCCAGTTTGAATCCGGCTTCTGGCCTCTGCTGCGCTCCGGCGAATTGACGCCAATTATTGACAGCACCTTTCCCATCCAGCAAGCGCAGCAAGCGCACAAATACGTGGCGGAAAACAGGAATATCGGTAAGGTGGTTTTGTTAGTGAAAGATGGGGAGTGATCAGTTTTCAGTTTTCAGTTTTTACGTTTCATGGCTATCTCAAATATGTCGTGCAATTTTGACATATTATACGCTAGAATTGCAGAATAAGCCCATGAAAATCTGTCAAATCCGTAAATTCTGTGTATCCATTCTCACAAGGGCAATTCATTCCGGTAACGGTGGAAGGCATCAGGCCGGAGGAAGAAGAAGATGAACAGGCCGCCAAAGAAGCCGCCCAGGTGCGCCCAGTGGGCCACAGAGGAATCAGCGTCAAAAAGCAGCACCTGGAAGGCGATGGGAATTTGTAGTAGGACAAAATAGAGGATAATCCAGTAAGCGCGTAACTTGGGCCACAAAGGGATAAAACTGATAAATACCAGGGTGCGGATGCGCCCTTTGGGGAAGATAATCAGGTAAGCGGCCATCACACCGTACACCGCGCCGCTGGCCCCAATGCCGGGAATAGGCGAGTCGAAACGGCTGACGGTGCTAATGATGTCGGCAAAGAGGCCGACTGCCAGATAAAAAGCCAGAAAACGCCAGGGGCCGGTCACATCTTCCACACGCCGGCCGAAAACCCACAAAGCCAGCATATTCCCCGCCAGATGCAGCAACCCGCCGTGCATAAACATCTGCGTGATGGCAGACAGCGCCCCGCCGCCTTCTTCACCCAACATCAGAACAGGCACCGAACCATACACGTGGATAAGTTTGATATACGATTCTATGCTTGACTCCATCACCAAATCCTGAGCGATAAACATGAACACGTTGATAATAATCAGCGTCACGGTCATAAAGGGAAAACTGGTATAACGGTTGGGTTCGGTATCGTTTAAGGGAATCATGGCTTAATTGATGTTGAACGTAAAAGCAGCTTCATAAGCGGCCAGCCGGTTAAAAGCGATGAGCAGCACCAGGGCAAAAGGCAGCATAATGAGGACCAGCCCCAACAAAGCCATCATTTTGCGTTTTTTGACTTCGGCCAAACCTTCAGGGCCTAACAGCCGTTTCCACCAGTGGTGGTGCGGCGTATTGGCCGTGCCCACGAGAAGCAGGCTGCCCATGGGCACCATCATGCCGCCAAGCAGCAAGAGTGGTGATATGTGCAGGGGATTGAGGCCGCTTTGGATAAATACCAGCATGACGTAGACAAGGATGGGGCCGATGGTAAGCCGGATTAAGTGGGTTGTGGGATGGGTGAATTTTAGGGGCTTTTTTTCTTTGAGGGTGCTTTCTAGATAGAGGCGATGCTTTTTGGCGATGGCTTTGTCGGTGTTGGAGTATGTTCCTTTTTCTACTTTTTTGTAGGCAGCAATGGCTTTTTGGGCACGGCCGTTATCCTCAAACTTTTTCCCCAACACCAGATAGTCTATCTGATCAGACTGTTTCAGTTGATCCAGTTTGCGGCTGGCTTTCGGTTGATCCGGGTTGAGGAGGAGAGTGGTTTCCAGAGCAAATATCTGGTCTTCGAGTTTGGGTTCCAGCAGGGCCAAGCCCAACCAGGCTTTGGTGTGTTTGGGTTCCTGTGAGACTAATTTTTGCAGGCGTTGGCGGGCTTCGGCTTTACGGCCGTCCCGGTACAGTTGTTTGGCTTGCTGAAACAGATCCGCCTGACCGAACTCTCTAGCTTGTTTTTGTTGGCGTAACGTTTCCAGACGCACGGCCGTTTCCGGACGGTTGGGATTGATGGTCAGGGCATTCTCCAAAGCAATGATCCGATCTTCCGGATCATCCACCAGTTGGCTCAACCAAATCCAGGCCAGTTCGTGGTCAGGATTCCCGTCCACCAGTTCCAACAGCAAATTCCGGGCTTCCACCCGGCGCCCATTTTTGGCTAACTTAACAGCTTCACGGAATAAATCTGGCAATGACATACCGATACACAGTTTGCCCTAACTCGCTTACAAATCCAATAAACATGGGCACAGAATAGCATATTCAGTGGCAAATATGAATAGGTATTTAGTGAGAAAATTGGTCACGCAGGCGGCGGTGCCACGGCCGTTTCTTCTTTTGAGCTGCCTCATCCTCCTTTTCCGGGAAGGGCGGCAGATCATTCAGTTTGTTCCAAATATAAGACAACAAAATAAGCAGCGTAGCAATAATCGGCGCAGCCAACATCGCTCCGATAATACCGGCAATAGAACCGCCAATGAGAACACCCAGCAAAATAATAATGGGATGTACCTTCAGTGAATCCCCTACAATTTTGGGTACGAGAATATTATTCTCTATTTGCTGAACCACGATCATAAAAATCAGTACGACAATAGCAAACTGGAAATTTGTCAATCCCCACGGCACATCTGTCTGAAAAAAGGCCACGGTAACGGCCGCCACCGTAGCAATTAACGCCCCAATCGTGGGGATAAATTCCATCAGCCCGCCAATAATTCCCAAAGCCAAAGCATTATCCACACCCAAGATCGTCAGTCCCAACCAATCAGCAAAGAAGATGATAATAGCCAGACTGGCCTGACCCCGCCAGAACGAATCCCAGGTGAATTTAATTTTACGCATCAAGTGTTCGGCGTCATATTGGTATCCAGCCGGCGTCGTATATTTGCTCAAATGCCCGCTGATGCGGGGCGCTTCAATAGCAAAATAGACCGAGAGAACAAAGATAAAAAAGATATTAATAACCACAGACACCGTTTGTCCGGCTAAACTGGTAATCACCTGGGTGGCATTACTGACAGCCGGATTTACCAGCGCCAAAGCCTGTTGGCCAATGGTGTCCCAGGGAACTGTGCCCGGTACGATAATCAATGGGCCAATAATGATGGGTTCTTCAGCTACCGTGAATTCGCTGAACTGCTCTATCAAATTCAAAATAAAACTGGGCACCTGAATAATCAGGTTTCTGATCTGGTCAAATGCGGCCACGCCCAAGGCAATAATAGCTATGATAATGATCACAGCCATACCCAGATAAACGATAAAAACGCTAATTAACCGGTTCAATGGCGTATTACGATCCAGGCGGACGATAATAGGCTGGAGCAAATAGGTCAACAAGCCGGAAACAACCAGCAAAAATAAAATATTAGAGAAACGCCAGACAAAAAGTGCTAAAAGCACCAATCCAAATACCGAGACGATGATCTTGGTCGTTCTGGTCCAAGGCGGAGAAACATCGTATGGCACATTGGTTTGGTCCGACTGATCTTCTTTTGTTCCGTTGTCGTCAATGGGTCTGGTCATAATCTCAAAGAATATCCGACAGGCACAGTTACCCGTCTCCGATTCAGTGGTAGTTCTAGTGATTTATCAGGTAAAATAGATGTTACCACTATTTTTATATTGAGTACAAGTCATCAGGAGAGTTAACAATGCGCAAAAAAGTGATTTTGATTACCGGCGCGGCCGGGGAAATTGGGCAGGCATTGATTAATGAGTTTATTGATGAAGACCGTCACGATTTGTTGACCCTGGATTTGAAGCCGCTGCCACCGGAACTATTCGGGCAGACCATCCACATTCAAGGCGACGTGTTAGACCAGAACCTCTTTGCCCGATTGGTAACTGAATATGAAATTGATACCATCTTTCACCTGGCTGCTTTGCTGTCCACTCGCAGCGAATTTGCCCCGGCGCTGGCGCACCAGGTCAACGTCAATGGCACGTTGGCTTTGCTGCAACTGGCGGCCGAACAGTCGCAGAATCGGGGCAAGCCGGTGCGATTCATATTCCCCAGTTCCATCGCCACCTACGGCCTGCCTGACTTGGAAACAAAGACGCGGGATTTTTACGTGCGGGAGTGGGATTGGAATTATCCCACCACCATGTACGGCTGCAACAAGTTATATTGCGAACAGTTAGGCGCTTATTACGGCCGTCACTTTCAACAGTTAGCCGAAACGACACCCGTCATGCTGGACTTCCGCAGTGTTCGTTTTCCGGGCTTGATCAGTGCTTACACTGTGCCCTCCGGCGGCACCAGCGATTACGGCCCGGAAATGCTGCACGCTGCCGCTCAGGGTAAGCCTTACGCCTGCTTTGTCCGCCCCGATTCCACAATTCCTTTTATGGTCATGCCGGACGCGGTTAAATCCTTGCTGCATTTGTGGGGTGCACCCAGAGAACGCTTGACGCACGATGTGTATAACGTGACCAGTTTCAGCCTGTCGGCCGCCGAATTCCGCGAACTGGTTTTGCA
Organism: Chloroflexota bacterium; assembly: GCA_024278255.1. Taxonomy (GTDB): domain Bacteria; phylum Chloroflexota; class Anaerolineae; order Promineifilales; family Promineifilaceae; genus JAJRTP01. The sequence continues at coordinate 8,144 of JAJRTP010000178.1, forward strand.
GGCATTTCCGGGAGCAGACATTACTTACCAACCAGATTTAAGGCGACAGGGAATCATTGATAGCTGGCCGGCCGGATTGAATGACAAGTTGGCCCGCCGCGACTGGAACTGGCAGCCGGATTATGACGTGCAGCGGGCGTTCGAGGAGTATTTGGTGCCCAATATCCGGGAACGATATGCCAGATAGACAGCGGTTGGCCCGGTATGCCTGGTTGTCTATCGGCACGGCCGTATTCACCATCACCCTCAAATTAGCCGCCTGGTATATTACTGATTCCGTCGGACTGCTGTCCGATGCGTTGGAATCAGGGATCAATCTGATTACGGCCGTCGTCGCCCTCATCATCCTCAACGTCGCTGCCCGCCCCCCCGACGAAGAACATACCTTCGGCCACACCAAAGCCGAATACTTCTCCATCGGTCTGGAAGGTGGCATGATTTTGCTGGCCGGCATTATGATTATCATCGCCGCCATTCCCCGCCTGATTTCCCCCATCCCGTTGGCAGAAGTAAGCATCGGGTTAGCCGTCAGCGTTGTGGCCTCTCTGGCCAATCTGGGCACAGCGTTGGTACTGCGCCGCGCTGGGCAGAAACACAATTCCATCACCCTGACCGGCGAAAGCAAACACCTCCTCACCGACGTCTGGACTTCTGTGGGCGTTATTCTGGGCGTCGCTTTGGTAGGTTTCACTGGCTGGACGCGGCTGGACCCCATTATTGCCTTGCTCGTGGCCGTTAATATTCTCTATACCGGCTGGCGGCTGCTGACAGAGGCGGCCAATGGCTTAATGGACACTTCCCTGCCGGCCGAGGAGATAACCAAAGTAGAAGCCATCCTGAATAAATACGCGGGACAGGGTGTGGAATATCACGCCTTGCGCACCCGGCAATCCGGCGTGCAGCGCTTTGTTTCTGTACACGTGCAAATGCCGGGTGACTGGAGCTTGCAGCGGGCACACACCCTTTCCGAAGAGATTGAGCGGAATTTGCGTCAGGCGATGATGCCGGTTTCCATCATCATTCATCTGGAACCGATTGAAGACCCTGTTTCTTATGCCGATATACCGCTAAACCGGGAGGATTAAGCGCCTACTACAGTGCCTGGCACGGGGTTATAGCTGCTTAATTACCAAAGGTTACACACCCCGTGCCAGGCACTTTCGTCGCAAGATTTGTCTTGACAGACAGACTGCATTTGCTATAATTCCGCCGCTATGTTCCTCAGTAGCTCAACGGCAGAGCACGCGGCTGTTAACCGCGGGGTTGTTGGTTCGAATCCAACCTGAGGAGCCAGACAGGGCGGCAGGCATTGAGTCTGCCGCTTTTGTATTCAGGTAATTGGGTACCTGAGTAATTGGTAATTTACCAGCTACCCAATTACCAATTACTTCGGAGAAAATTATGAATCACAAACCAGTAGCACTCATTATTTTGGATGGATGGGGCATTCGGGAGTTTGAACATGGCAACGCTGTGGTGCAGGCCAATGCCCCCAATTATCATGAATGGCTGCGTACCCGCGAGCGGGCTGTGCTGGACGCTTCCGGCGAAGCAGTCGGTTTGCCGGATGGTCAGATGGGTAATTCGGAAGTCGGTCATCTCAATTTGGGCGGCGGCCGTATTGTCTACCAAGATTTGACCCGTATCAATATGGCTGTTCGGGACGGCTCTTTCTTTGAGATTCCGGTTTTGGTCGAGGCAATGGAACAGGTGAAGGCTAAAGGGGGCAAGCTGCATCTGATTGGCCTGTTGGGGACGGGCGGCGTTCACAGCCACAGCGACCATATGTATGCCCTGATGCAGATGGCGGAGCAGCATGACGTGGCCCCGATTTTGCACCTGATTACCGACGGCCGTGACACCCCACCCCACAGCGCCGCCGGTTTTGTCGCTGACCTGGAAACGTATTTACAGGATCATCCGGGCATTATTGCCGATGTTTGCGGCCGTTACTATACGATGGATCGAGACAAACGGTGGCAGCGCACCCAGAAAGGGTATGATTTGATTGCCTTACACCAGAGCGATGAGGGAAGGACGGCCGTATCTGCCAGCGCCGCCCTGGACACCGCCTACGCCGAAGGTCTCACCGACGAATTCATCCTGCCTGTCGCTATTGACCTGAGCGGCCAAAACGTGCAGGTAGAACCAGGCGACTGCTTCATCTTCTTCAACTTCCGCGCCGACCGGATGCGCCAAATTGTGCCCCCGTTCCTCTTCCCGGATTTTGACGGTTTTCCCCGGAAATTCATCCCGGACCTGCACATCCTCACCATGACTGCCTACGAAGATACATTTGTAGGTGCTGAGGTTATCTTCTCTGAAGAAAACGTGGTTAATCCTCTGGCGGAAGTATTAAGCAATCTGGGACTTAAACAATTCCATGCCGCTGAAACTGAAAAATATGCCCACGTCACTTACTTTTTTAACGGCGGGCGAGAAACCCCCTTCCCCGGTGAAGACCGGCACGTGGAACCCTCGCCCAAAGTGGCCACCTACGACTTACAGCCGGAAATGAGCGCCATCCCCCTGACGGAGGTCGTCCTGGAACGCATCCGCACCCACGATGATGATTTCATTCTGGTGAACTTTGCCAACCCGGACATGGTGGGGCATACAGGCGTGTTGGCCGCAGCCATCAAAGCGGTAGAGACGGTAGATATGTGTGCCCAACGGTTGATAGATGCCATCGTGGCCAAAGGCGGCGCCGCTTTGGTTACGGCCGATCATGGCAACTGTGAAATTATGGTGGATGAAAAAACAGGCAATCCGCACACTTACCACACTACCCAGCCAGTCTCCTTCTTTGTCATTACCGACGAGTACGTGCGTTTACGGCCGCGCGGCATTCTGGCCGATGTCTCCCCCACCATCCTCGATCTATTGGGCGTGGAGCAGCCAGAAGAAATGACCGGCCGCAGCCTGATTGATTAGTGATCTGTTGTAGCCGCGGTTTCTTACCGCGCAAGCACATACGCGGTAAGAAACCGCGGCTACAAATTCTCGCATCACGCCAGCCCCGCAAACAGATCATCTAACATCAAACCTGGCTTTGGTTCCGGCCAGGCCAGGGCAAAATACTCGTGGGTGAGCAGTTCCGCCATTTCCGCCTCCGGGATTTGGCGGAAGAGATTGTGCGCCCCAAATTGGGTAGCGTGGCAGTGAAAAGCCGTCCATTTCCGGTTAAACGTGTCCCGAATGTCCACCACACATTGATAGTTGTCATCCGGCCAGCCATTTTTCCGTCGTTCCTGCAATTGGTCAAAAAAGCTGACGTCCAGGTTTCTGGCTGTCATCTTGTCCCGCAAGGCGTCAAAGAAAGCATGACGCAGCAGCGGGTAGAAAAGGCGGGAAATCTGCCACGCCTTCCCTAATTCGGGATGGTAATCAGGGTTGGCTGCGGCTTTAAGCGCCAAATGCGTATGCTTGTGAATGGTGATGTGATCCGGGTGACCATAACCACCCCACGGCTCAAATGTCAGGGCTACCTGGGGCTGGAAGCGGCGGATAATTTCCACCAGACGAGGCACGACTTCTTCCGGGTCACTGTTCACGTATGCCTGGGGATGCTGGTTATCGGCCGTGCCCGCCATGCCGGAATCACGATAGCCCAGGAAGTGAACTTGCCGGATGCCCAGTGTTTGGGCGGAGCAGAGCATTTCCTTTTCCCGCACTTGCCCCAAGTTTTCCGGTGTGGCCAGACTGGGGTCGGCAATTTGACCGGCTTCCCCACGTGTAGCGCAGACCCATTCAACTGGCACCCCGGCCTGAGCATATTTGGCAACAGTGCCGCCGGGAGAAAGTATTTCGTCGTCAGGATGAGCATAAAATCCGAGTAATCGTTTTGGTTGGTTCATGGGTATAATTGTAGATGTTATGCGGGAATTGTCACCTATTACGGCCGTGCAACCCAAAAGTAGGGTCTCCGTATAGAATGATGTACACTGGAAAAAATTTTGCGGAACGATTTAATCAATAACTTTACATAAATAAGGAGTAAAACGATGAGCAACGATCCTAATGTAGACAAACTGAAAGCAGAAGAACGGCTGAAAGTGGAAATCCCGGTTGAAGATGAAGAGGCAACAAAAGCAGATGTGCAGGAAGAGGTAGATGTAACGGCTGAACTGCGCAATCTGGGCCGCCAATTTGTGAATACCTTAAACTCGGCCTGGAACAGTGAAGAACGGCAGCGTTTTGAAACTGAAGTGCGCGAGGGAATGCACTCCTTTGCCAGTGAAATTGACAAGGCAATCGAGGAAGTGCGCAGCGCCGAAGCCACGGAAAAGGTAAAAACAGAAGCCTCGCAGGTGGCAGAAAAAGTTCAGGCCAGCGAAGTAGGCCAGAAAGCATTGTCGGGTTTAGCCAGTGGGCTGCAATGGCTGAGTGTGGAACTAGACAGTCTGGCAACTAAATTTGGCACACCGGAAAAGTCAGTTTCTGAGGACGAGGCAGCGGAAAAAACCGATTCAGAATAAGCATGACCTTCCCGGTCAAATCTGTTACCATCATGTCATCTAAAAATTCAGCGCGTAGTTTCTTACCGCGTTTGCCTTGCGCGGTAAGAAATCGCGGCTACAAATTGTTAAGGTGGCATGTTGATGGTCATACAGCGGACAGCTTTATTAAAGACGCCGACAGATAACACGCGGGAAGTAGCGGCTTTTGACGTGGAGGGGACGCTGACGGAGGGGGCTACCTGGGCCGGATTACGCACCTGGCTGGAAGCCAACGGTCAGGGGGAATTGTTCAAACGTTTTTTGCGCCGGAAGATGTTGGGCATCATGTTGTTCCGCCTGCATCTGATTCGGGATGAACGGGCCTTCAAGGAACAGTGGGTGCTGGATGAGCTGCGCCTGTTTGCCGGTTACTCTGCTGCGCAAATGGCGGAAGTCGGCCAGTTTGTCGTAGAGCGGGAGTTATGGCCGCAGAGACGGCCGTCTGTCGTAGCCGAAATAGAAAAGCAAAAGCAGGACGGCCGTCGCGTCCTGTTGGTTACCGGGGTAATGGAACCCGTTCTGGCTGTTCTGGCCGACAAATTAAGCGTAGAGGCCATCGGCACGCCCCTGCAATATGAAAATGGCGACTTTACCGGCGAAGTCGCTGCCCCCATCAATACCGGCATCCGAAAAGTTGAACAGTTAGAACCTTTTGCCCGCGATGGCAAAATTTACGCGGCCTATGGCGATACGGCCGCCGACATCCCCATGCTGCAAATAGCCCAGAACCCGGTCGCCGTTTTCCCCGACAAAAAACTGAGTAAAACAGCCCAGGCCAACAACTGGCGCATTTTAACGTAAAAACGCAATAGACCCACACGTATATCGCACCATGACAACATCTGCTGATTCTTCCCTCACCCGTCAACTGGCCGCCTACATTCCGGTGACGTTAACCCGGCGCATCCTGGAAAAGGGGCTGCCGCCGGTAGGCATACCACACGGTCTGACGGCCGCCACCCTTTTTGCCGACGTTTCCGGCTTTACCGCCATGTCCGAAGAGTTGGCGACCGACGGGCCGCGCGGCGCGGAATAGTTGAATCGGGCGCTGATGCTTACCTTCACCGGCCTGGTGGATGTGGTACACAACATGGGTGGGGCCATCGGCCATTATTACGGCGACGCCATGCTGGTTTACTTTCCCGACAAGGATGGGCTGGCAGCGCAGCGGGCTTTGGCCTGCGCCCAGATGATGCAGCAGTTAATGGCTGCCAGCCTGAGCCGCATTGTTACTAACCGGCCGCCGGGTAAAGACCCGATATTTGATTTGACGATTAAAATTGGCGTGGGTTACGGCCGTTGCCAGGAAATCATCATCGGCCAACCGGAGCGCAACCTGGAATTCGTCCTCACCGGCCCGGCTGTTGACGATGCGGCCCAGGCAGAACAACACGCCACCTCCGGCCAAATCATCGCCAGTCTGACGGCCGTCGCCCAGGCCGGTTTGATGCCCCAGGCCGATTATGCCTTGTTCGACCAGCCGCCCATCCCCCAGCCCCCTGCCGTCCCCATTTTGGACTGGTCAGCTTACGACAAAGCAGCGCTGGCCCG
>JAJRTP010000179.1 GCA_024278255.1 Chloroflexota bacterium
CAGCCATCAGCGCCCCGAACCCCAAAAAACTGGTTATCTGGCTTATCAGGCGCAGCCGGCTAATACGTTTATCGTTGCGAATAACTATCATGAAAAATTACCAATCACCCAATTACTCAATTACTTTTCCATTCTGATACTTCCCCATCGCCAGACAGGCATTTTGGCCGCCCAGACCAAAGGAATTAGACATAGCTACCTGAATATCGGCCGGCCGCGGCTCATTGGGCACATAATCCAGGTCGCATTCCGGATCAGGTGTCTCATAATTCCAGGTGGGTGGGATGATGCCGTGATGGAGGGCGTAGATGCTGAAAATCGCTTCGATGGCCCCGGCCCCGCCCATCGCGTGCCCCATGACAGATTTGCTGCTGCTTACCGGAATTTCGTATGCCCGTTCGCCAAACAGGGATTTGATAGCGTAAGTTTCCGAAGCGTCATTCATGGGCGTGCCTGTGCCGTGGGCATTGATGTAATCCACGTTATCCAGAGGTACAAGGCCGTCTTCCAATGTCCAGCGCATAGCCCGCACCGCTCCGGCGGCATTGGGGTCTTGCGCGGCCACATGAAAGGCATCGGATGAGGAGGCGTGCCCCAGCAGTTCGGCGTAAATACGGGCGCCGCGGGCAATGGCGTGGTCCAGCCGCTCTATCACCATGACGCCCGCTCCTTCGCTTAAAATAAAGCCATCACGATCTTTGTCAAAGGGGCGGCTGGCCCGTTCCGGCGCATCGTTATAATGGGTAGAAAGGGCGCGCATGGCGCTAAAGCCGCCCACGGCCGCTTCGTGAATCAACCCTTCTGCCCCGCCGGTAAAAACGATGTCAGCCCGGCCCCGCCGGATCATTTCCATGGCTTCACCAATGGCCTGGGTACCCGTGGCGCAGGCGGCGGCTACGGTGCTGATGGGGCCTTGTGTATTTGCCAGTAAGCTGACGTGGTGGCTGGGCATATTGGGCAAAACGGCCGTCATGGCAAAAGGACTAACCCGCTTTATTCCTTTGGCGTGGTAGACTTCCAACTGTTCGACAGCTACTTCAAAACCACCCACTCCTACACCGATGAGCGTACCGGCGCGTTCCGGTTCCGGCGCCTGGCCGTTGGGCAGTCCGGCGTCTTCTACGGCCATCCGGGCGGCCGCTACGGTGAGTTGAGATACTCGTGACATGCGCCGCGCTTCTTTGAAATTCATATAGTCGCCGGGCTTAAACTCTTTGACTTCCCCGGCAATGCGGCAGGGCAGACCACTGGGGTCAAATTGGGTGATAGGGCCGATACCGGAACGGCCGTGCAGCAAACTGTCCCAACTTTCAACCAACGTGTGCCCAATCGGGCTTATCATCCCCATGCCAGTTACGACAATCCGGGGCCTGCCTTGTGCATCCAGATAATTATTTTCCATAGGTTTGTCTCAGTTTTCGGAATCGAAATGTTGCTGTTATTGTTTTATTCCGGCAGCAATAGCTTCGACGATATTTTTTTCTACAGCCAGCCTAGCTTGACCGACGGCTTGTTTGATGGCGTAAGCATTGGAACGGCCGTGACCAATAATGACAACCCCGTTTACGCCCAATAGTGGCGCGCCGCCCACTTCATTCGGGTCTAACTGTTTGCGTACCCGGCCAAAAGCAGGTTTAGCCAACAAGCCCCCTAGGGCAGTAACAGGATTTGATTTGATTTCGTCGCGGAGGGCATCGGCCATATACCGGGCAATCGCTTCGGCCGTTTTCATAACCAGATTGCCGGAAAAACCATCGGCGACGGCCACGTGCGCCGCGCCATTCATAAACTCTTTTGGCTCGATATTCCCGATGTAGTTCAGCCCACTGGCGGCTAACAAGGGGCCGGCTTCTTTGATCAACGCCGTGCCTTTGCCCTCTTCTTCACCATTGGAGATAAGCCCGACGCGCGGGCTGGCAATATTCAACATTCGTTCCATGTACAGGCTGCCCATCAAGCCAAACTGAAGCAGATATTCCGGTTTGCAATCGGCATTCGCCCCATTGTCTATGAGGAACGGCCGTTCCTTAATGGGAAAAATAACACCCAGTCCCGGCCGTTTTACTCCCGGAATCCGTCCCAGCCCTACCTGACGCAGCATAGCCACCGCCAGCACAGCACCCGTATTCCCGGCAGAAACAAAAGCGGCCGCTTCCCCGTTTTTCACCAACTGCAACCCCACATGAATTGAAGAATCCGGCTTGGTTTTAATCACTTCAGACGGCTTGTCCGTCATGATGACAGATTGCCCGGCTGCGACAATTTCCAGAGAGAGGCCAGTCGTATCCTGTTTGGCTAACGCCGCTTCAATTTGGGTTTTGTCCCCCACTAAAATGATGGTTTCCTCGAATTCACGTGCGGCCATAACCGCGCCCGCTACATCGGGTTCGGGGTTGTTGTCACTCCCCATTGCATCAACGACGATTCGCATAAATCCTTTCTTCTTCCCAAAATCAGAGGGGGATTCTATCGGTGGGGCAAAATTAAGTCAAACGAGTTGCCAGGCTATCATGAAGGAGCCTGAAGTGGCTGTTGGTGCAGCAGATATGAATCTTTTGTCAAAGGTGGGCGTTAGTTCACGATAAATTTTACTTGACATGACCACTTCCTCATTTATAATCAGAAATGTAGGCTTTTGTAAAAAGGTTTATAAGATAATACGTTGACTGGGACGAGTAGTTTCCGGCTCATATCAGAGAGTGATGGTCACAGGCTGAAAGCCGTCATTATGGTAAGGTAACAAAAACCCCCCAGGAGTGGTTTTCTGAACGGTCAGGCAAACTTTGGGGTTTGCCTCTTTTAGGGCAGACAAATTGTCTGCCCGCTTATTAAGAAAGTCCGGTTGGCTCCGTTAACGGCCGTAACGAGGGTGTCCGGTAATCGGTAAACAGTAACCGGTGAACGGATGCTAAAGTTGGGTGGAACAGCGAGGCCATCGCCCCAATACGGGCGATGGCTTTTTTATTGACGATTGCGGTAATTACCGAATTACCCAATTACCGAATCACACTGGAGACAAAGCATGTCCGAACAAAACATACCATACGAAGAGACAGACTTATACCGCATCCGGCACTCTTCAGCCCACGTCATGGCTGAAGCCGTGCTGGAACAGTTCCCGGAGGCCAAACTGGCTATTGGCCCGCCCATCGAAGACGGCTTCTACTACGATTTCGATCTGGGCAAAGACGATAACGACAAACCCATCACCTTCTCCGAAGAAGACCTGGAAAAGATCGAGGCCAAAATGAAACAGTTGCTCAAGAAAAATGCGCCCTTTGAACACAGCAGCATGAGCATCGCAGAGGCTGAGCAGTTCTTTGCCGATCAACCCTACAAAATAGAATTAATCGAAGACCTGGCCGCGGGCCGTTTGGACGAAAACGGCAATCCCACAACCGAGCCGGCCAACGAAGTCAGCATCTATAAACAGCGTGACTTCGTGGATTTATGCCGCGGCCCGCACGTCAAATTCACCAAGCAAGTCAAAGCCAACGCCGTTAAACTGCTGCGCACCGGTGGCGCCTACTGGCGCGGCGACGAACACAAGCCTCAGTTGCAGCGCATCTACGGCACAGCCTGGCACAACCGCGTGGAATTGGAACAGTATTTGGAGCGCCTGGAAGAAGCCAAGGCGCGGGATCACCGCCGTTTGGGCAAAGATTTGGGCTTGTTCCACATCTCCCCACTGGTTGGGGCCGGATTACCTTTGTGGCTGCCGAAAGGAACTGTTTTGCGGATGCAACTGGAAGACTTTTTGCGCCAGGCCCAGACAGCTCGCGGCTATCTGCCCGTCATCACCCCGCATATCGGCAAATTGGATTTGTATATCACCAGCGGGCATTATCCCTACTACAAAGACAGCCAGTACACGCCCATTGAGTTAGACGACGACAAATTCCTGCTCAAGCCGATGAACTGCCCGCACCACATCGAAATATACAAAAGCCAGCCGCACAGCTACCGCGACCTGCCCCTGCGCCTGGCCGAATTTGGTACCGTTTACCGGTATGAACAAAGCGGCGAGCTAAATGGCCTGACCCGCGTGCGCGGCTTTACCGTGGACGATTCCCATCTCTTCGTTACACCGGAACAGTTGGAAGACGAGTTCATCGCCGTAGTGGATTTGATCCAGTACGTGTTTGAGACGATGGGCTTCCACGATTTCCGGGCGCGTTTGGGCGTGAACGATTCCGACAGCGACAAATACGCCGGAACGCCGGAGATGTGGGCGCAAGGGATCAAGGCTATCAAGCAGGCGGCCGACAAAGCGGGTCTCAATTATGTGGTGGAAGAAGGCGAAGCGGCATTTTATGGCCCCAAACTGGATTTTATCTTCCGGGACGTGTTGAAGCGGGAGTGGCAGTTGGGCACAGTTCAGGTGGATTTTCTCCTGCCGGAGCGGTTTGACCTGGAATATACGGCCGTAGACGGGCAAAAGCATCGCCCCATCATGATCCATCGCGCCCCCTTTGGCAGCATGGAGCGGTTCGTGGGTATCTTGATCGAGCATTTCAACGGCGCGTTCCCCCTGTGGCTGGCTCCCGTGCAAGTGACAGTTGTGCCTATCGCCGATCGGCACAATGCTTACGCCTACGAGGTGGCGGACAAATTGAAACAGGCCGGAATGCGGGTAGAAGTAGATGCCAGCAGCGACCGGATGAACAAGAAAATCCGCAACGCCCAATTGCAGAAGATTCCCTACATGTTGGTAGTGGGCGACCGGGAAGCGGCCGACGGCACAGTAGCCGTGCGCACTCGCGCCAATGAGGATCGGGGCGACATGGCTCTGTCTGTTTTCATTGAGCAGGCGACCACTCTGGTGGAAACCAAATCTATGGATTTGTGAGCGACTTGATTTAGCAAGAAGTTATTGATAAGCCGCTCTCACGGGCGGCTTTTTTGTTTGACAAACTGCCAGTTTGTCGGGAGGTGATTATGGACGAGTATGAAGGTGGTTCTTATGAGCAGTCCTTGTTGTATCGTGTGCGGCATACGGCCGCACACATTTTGGCTCAGGCGGTGCTAGAGATGTACCCTCAGGCACAACTGGGGATCGGCCCGCCCATTGAGAATGGGTGAGTCTGCTGAAAAAACAGCACTTTAACAACTGAAACATGTTTCGGAAGTAGGTTTTCCGAGCAAGTTGTCCAACGACAAAGAAAAGAAACAGGTATTGCCCAACACCTGTTTGACGTTTTCCTGGTACGTTTTGTACGTTTCCTGCCATCTTTGCGCTTCCCTCTCGACCCTTCGCTTCCTTTTTCGTTTATGATAACGAAGAATGGAACGAATATTAGACATGGCCG
>JAJRTP010000180.1 GCA_024278255.1 Chloroflexota bacterium
CTGGATTACGGCCCGGAATCGGTGACCCAGGCTAACGAAGCCGCTCGCGCCGCCGGCATCGCAGATCGAGTACATTTTGAGCAAGGGGATGCGGAACGGTTGCCTTTCCCAGCCGGTTCTTTTGACGCGGTGATTTGCGAGTGCGCTTTTTGCACGTTTCCTAACAAGGCTGTAGCGGCAGCGGAATTTTACCGGGTGTTGGGGGGAGACGGCCGTATCGCCCTCTCCGATCTCACCCGCACTGGCCCCCTGCCACCAGAACTGGAAAGCCTCATCGCCTGGATTGCCTGCATTGCCGACGCCCAACCGCTGGCCCGGTATGAAGCCATCCTGCAAACAGCCGGCTTTCACCTGACCGGCGCGGAACGCCACGACGAAGCGTTAGCCGAATTGGTACGCTCGGTGCAAGGCAAGCTCCTGGCGGCGGAGTTGATGGTAAAGCTGGGCAAGCTGGATTTGCCGGAGGTTGATTTTGCCCAGGCGAAACAGATAGCCAAGAGTGCAGCTGCGGCCGTGCGGCAGGGGAAGTTGGGATATGGGGTGGTTACGGCCGTGTGCTAGATACTGCATTTGACAAACAACAACAACAATATACAATAACAGCATATACCGTACAATTTATGCCGATTAAACGAGGTTGTTATGTATAAAATCATGCCTACAATGCCCGTGAGCGAATTACGCACAAAACAAGCAGCTATTCTGGCCCAACTGCACGAGACCCCCATCCTGCTTACCCAACGCGGCCACAGCGCCGGCGTGTTGGTTCACCCCGATCTATGGAATGAAATGGTAGAGTTGCTGGATGATTTTGAGGACATTTTGATTGCTCAGGAACGAGCACAAGAAGCGGAAAGAGATACGGCCGTCATGCAACCCATCTCTGAGTTGCGCGCCAGTCTGCAAGCGGACGGACTTTTAGATGAGTGACAAAGAAACCTGGACGGTTTATTACCATCGAGATTTAGAGAAGGAAATCCGCCGTCTGCCCAAACCACATATCAAACACGTTTTAGAAGCCATCGAAACACTGGCCGTAAACCCTAAGCCAGGTAGCAGTAAAAAGATCAAAGGACACGATCTCTGGCGTATTCGCGTTGGCGTCTACCGCATTCTTTATAGCATTGATGAAGAAAATCGCATCATAAACACTTACCGTGTTGGTCACCGTAAAGCTGTCTACCGCAATTTGTAATTTGACCAGCCAACTATACTAAAATCATCTTATGCGCACAATTATTACCGGCGGCACAGGACTAATCGGCCGTGAACTAACCCAACTACTAACCGCGGCGGGACACGAAGTCATCGTCCTCAGCCGCGACCCGGCGCGGCGCAGCTTCCCGGAAGGGGTGCAAGGGGTGGCGTGGGATGGTCAGACGGGTCAGGGTTGGCAGCATCTGGCCGACGGCGCGCACGCCATCGTCAACCTGGCCGGAGAACCCATTGCCGGCAGCAGCTTCCCCCCGCCCCGCTGGACAGAAGCCCGCAAACAACGCATCCTGCAAAGCCGCCTGGACGCCGGGCAAGCTGTGGTGGCAGCCATCACGGCCGTATCCCACAAACCAACCGTCCTCATCCAGGCATCCGGCATCGATTACTACGGCAATGTCCCCGGCGACGCGGAGGTGACGGAAGATTGGCCCAAAGGGACAGGCTTTCTGGCCGACGTGACGGAGCAGTGGGAAGCGTCTACGGCTGTTATCGAGGAAATGGGGGTACGCCGGGCTGTCATCCGCACCGGCATTGTGTTGAGCATGGCCGGGGGCGCGCTGCCGATGACGGTACGGCCGTTTCGATTCTACGCAGGCGGACCGCTGGGCAACGGCCGTCAATGGTGGCCCTGGATTCACCTGCGCGACGAGGCGCGAGCCATCCAGTTCCTTATCGAAAACGAGGCAGCCAGAGGCGTCTTCAATCTGTGCGCACCCAATCCCGTCACGAACAAAGCGTTTGCCCGCTAAATCGGCCGTGTCCTGGGACGGCCGTCTGCCCTGCCCGCCCCCGCCTTTGCCCTGAAACTGGCTTTGGGCGAGATGGCTGGGCTGCTACTGGACGGCCGTCGCGCCATCCCCCACCGCCTGACCCAACTTGGCTTCACCTTCCAGTTCCCCCACCTCCATGATGCCCTGATTGATGTACTGTCCATGAATAAATGACATTCGTCAATTGTGACCGCGCTTCTTAATGGATACAATCCGGCAATATGAATGGCAAACCACGATCTTCCTACTGGTTCATTTTCATCGTCGGCATTCTGATTATTTTGGTTAGTTGTCAGGAGAGCGGCACGGGTACGGCCGTATCTCCCACCGCCAAAGCCGGCAGCCAACCAACGGCCGTCCTGACCCAAATCACCAGCGCGCCGTCAACGACTGCCGCAGAAAACACCACGCCAGAAGAGGAAGAAACGGCTACGGCCGTATCCCCCACAACACCGCCCGATACCCCCGCCAAAACGCCCATGCCTGCCGATACGCCGCCGCCCTTACCCACCAGCCACGCCACCCCCAGCCAGGTTTCCTCTCCCACCGGCGAAGTGGGCGCTCTGATTGGCTTGACGCTGAACAGTACCGTTGGCGTTCTGCTGGATGAGCTGCCGGAAGGGGAACGGGACAGGATTGCGGCGGAAATTTTGCAACGGCCGTCAACCTATTGGGATAATCTGGCCCGCGAACAGGTGCGCCTCACCTACAACCGGCTCCACTTCCGCCCCTTCTTCTACGACCACCAGAAATGGCAGTTGCCCCTGCCCCCCAAAGACCTCTGGCAAATCGACCTCAGCCCGGACGGCCCCTACCGCGCCACCGTAGACGGCCATGATCTCGTCCTGATAGATTACACCTACAGCAGCACCCTCCTCACCGACATTGCCTCCACCAAAGAAACCGAACCGGCCCTGAGCAAAGTCGGCGGAACTTGGGACGAACCCTTCATCCTGCCCCTGGACCCCACCCAACTGCGCCAGCGCACCGGCAACGCCTGCGTCAATGAAAGCGGCTTCCCGCCCAACAGCTTCGACGCCAAAAACTATTTCATTTACTTCGATTACACCTGCGAACCGGACAGCGTCGGCCCGGCCGGCTGCCATCGTAGCCAGTACGCCACCCTTTCCTGCCAGGATGCCTTAAACGGCCGTATCGGCACCATCGAAACCGCTATGCGCTTTGAACGCCAACCCTGGATTCGGGCCAACGCCGACGCCGCGCGGGTAGGCGAAGTAGTGGCCGAAGGCGCGCCCGACATCATGGTCGTGGCCGACGATTTGAGCAATAACCACATCGTCTACCGCTACTTTTCCCCCAACTCCTGCGCTGCCCAGGAACAGTGCATCAGCGGTACCGGCTGGCGGCGGCTGCTCATGTTCAACGCCACCGCCCACAATCTGGGCACCGAAGCGTTAGCCATCGGCAAAGTCAACCGGGAAAACCCCCTCAACAACATGTTCGTCTACAACTCCTGCCACGATCATTACCACTTTGCCAACTACGGCGAATTTCAGTTCGGTTACTTTGACCAGCCCGCCAAACAAGCGTTCTGCGTGGAAAGCACTAGCCGTTTCAGTAACAACGAAGCCTCCCCCCTCACCCACGACTTCACCTGTTCCAGCCAGGGCATTCAGGCCGGTTGGGTGGATGAGTACGTCGCCGGGTTGGACTGCCAATGGATTGACATCACCGATACCGTCACCGGCGACGAACCCGTCACCCTGCCCCTCACCTTCCGCTTTAACCAGGATGGCTTCCTGTGCGAAGGCCAGCCCGTTCTGGATGAGAATGGTAAGCCGGTATGGGAACCAACCGGCCTGCGCAACCAGCAGGGTATGCCCCTCAGCCGTCCCCAATGCGATTTTGTAGATGATTGGTATGCCACCAATGAAGGAACACGGGATGTGACTGTGCCGCCGGTAGGCAGCTACGTCACCGAGCCATGCCAAAACGGAGAAATCGGCCCCCGGCGCAACTGCGGCTTTACAGCGCAGCCTTTACCCTCCTTGCCTACACCCACCCCGACTCCCACCGCCACACCGGATGAAGATGGCAACATCGTGGAAAATGGCCCAGAACCGAATTACCGCTGCCAACCGGGAGAACCGGTGGAGCTAACTTGCTCTCTGCCCGACCAGCAAGCCCCGCCCCAAGTCTTACGCATCTGCGAAACCAGCGCCATTCTTGGCGTAGGTACCGCCTGCACCTATATAGCTGCCATTGCCAACACCACCATCAGCGGCCCCAACACGGCCGTTACCTTCACCTGCCCCGCCCCCCGCGACGAAAACGAACCCGGCGGCGACTACGCCTTCTACACCGCCCCCGCCTTCCCGGAAGATGAATCGGCTGCTGTGGTGTGTACGGCCGTTAATCAATAGTTACCACTATTCCTCTGCATCAGGCAAGTAAAATGCTTCCAGAGAATCAACCAATAAAGCTTGTCGGTGCAATTCCTGTAAGACGGCCGTATCTGTTATTACCTTTACCTGTTCCATCAATTCTTCAGGAAGATCGCCAAAGCGCACGGTTAACGTGTCCAACAACATTTGTTGCATACCTTGCTCGATACCCTGCCGGTAAGCCTTAAGTTCAAATGGGGCCATATACGGTATATTTTCTTTCTCTTCATAAGCAATCACATCATTCATAAATTGATCCTCCAGTTCCGGGGGCAACGCCATTATCCAGGCAATAAACCGGAACAGATTGATAATTTCCTGACGGCCGTACCCCTTTTGATACAACATCTTTGCCAACTTCAGTTTGACCGCATACCGTTCCTCCAGATTATGCTGCGTAGCCTGCGTTTGCAAATGGGCCATCGTCACAATGGCAAACGGATTGTCATTTTCCAGCAAACCATCCCAATCTGTCTGATAATCCAGCAATTTTGCTACCGGAAAACGCAGCAACACTTCGCAGCCAAACAACTCATACTCATACGAACCAGGCCGCCATTTTGGATTATCATCCGTCAACACGGCCAGACTGGCAACACGCCGCTTATACCGGTCAAAAATGCGATAATTATAAACGTACATGCGTTCAGCAAATACGGTATCCGGTTGTCCCTGCACCTCAATGTGAATCAACACCCACACTTCGGCCCCGTCACCGCGACGAAAGACGCGCACCAGTTTATCCACCCGCCGGGAACCGCTTTCTGCCTCGCGCACAATTTGCCGCAGTTCCTTGTCCAGAAAACTGTATCCCTTTTCCCAATCGATGGCCGCATATGCCTCTGGGAAAAAGAAAGCCAAAAAATCTGGTAGATACCGCTCAATAATTTCTTTCCAAGGCGTGTCGTAATCCGTGCGCGGCATATCCATACAGCCATTATACCAAAAAATCGGCCGGTAATTTTACCCTTTCAGCTCGAGCCAATTTCGGCCGATGCTGTCATCCACTTTCAGCGGCACGTCCAGCTTGAAGGCAGCAGACATGGTTTCTACGACCAACGGCCGTATCATCCCCATCTCCTCCTCCGGCACTTCCAGCACTAATTCATCATGTACCTGCAGCAACATCTTCGCCCCATACAGCCGTAACTTTTCGTGCAGATTCAGCATAGCAATCTTGATAATATCTGCCGCCGTGCCCTGAATGGGATGATTCACCGCCTCCCGCTCCGCCCGCAAATATGCCTGTCGGTTGCTGCCCGTCATCGGCTGCTTAAACACCGGGAAGTAGCGCCGCCGCCCCAGCAGCGTTTCCACGTACCCCTGTTCCTTCGCCAGCCGCTTCGTCTCGTCCAGATAGCCCTGAATGCCGGGAAAACGAGCAAAATATTCCCGGATGTAGTTCTCCGCTTCAGCCAATGTCAGCTCAGAATCCCGCGCCAGCCGGAACGCACCCATGCCATAAATCAGGCCAAAGTTGACCGCTTTGGCGAAACGGCGCTGGTTGTACGTCACCTCCGCCACGGGAATGCCATAAACGGCCGCCGCCGTGGCGCTGTGTACGTCTTCCCCCAGCCGGAACGCTTCCAGCAGCGCCTCATCCTGGCTGATGTGGGCCAGAATGCGTAACTCTACCTGGGAATAATCCGCCGCCAGGAAGAGATGCCCCGGTTTGGCCACAAAGCCGCGCCGGATTTGCTGGCCTACTTCACTGCGGATGGGGATGTTTTGCAGGTTGGGGTTGCTGCTGGCGATGCGCCCGGTGATAGCCCCGGTCTGGTTGAAGCTGGTGTGGATACGGCCGTCCGTCCCCACCATCTGCGGCAAAGCGTCCACATACGTGCTTTTCAGCTTACCCAACTCCCGGTACTCAATAATGCGGGTAATCATTCCCGTCTGCGCTTCCCGTTCCGTCTGCATCATCTCCAGCAGCACGTTATTCGCCGTAGAAAAATGGCCGCTTTTTGTCTTTTTCAGCCCTTCCCTGGGGTATTGCAGCTTATTAAACAGCACGTCGCTCAACTGCTGCGTTGAATTGATGTTAAACGGCTCCCCGGCAATCTCGTGGATTTCCCGCTCTAACGCCGCCATCCGCGCCGCCAAATCCTGGGACATCTGACGGAAGAAAGCCACGTCCACACCAATCCCAGCCATCTCCATCTCTGCCAACACGGGGATGAGGGGCAGTTCTAATTCCAGAATACGCTGCTGGTTTTTGGCTTCGATTTCCTTCTGCAAGGGTGGAATGAGACGCAGGGTGATGTCGGCATCGGCTGCACCATAAGGGGCGGCTTCTTCAATGGGGACTTCGGAAAACGGCCGTTGCTTCTTCCCCTTGCCAATCAGCGTATTGATCTCTTTCATCTCAATCCCCAGCCGGTGAAAGGCCAGGTTTTTCAGCCCCTTGTGCTTACTGGCCGGGTCCGTCAACCATTCGGCAATCATCGTGTCAAAGGTGATGGGGGAGACGGTCAGGCCATAGCGCCGCAGAATGGTGTAATCATACTTGGCATTGTGGGCTGCCTTGCCGATTGCCGGGTTGGTCAGTGACGGCCGTAACCCATCCAACACCATCTGCAAAGGCAACTGCCCCTCCGCCAACTCCGGCGCCCCGGCAAACAACGACATTTGCCCCGTCTCGCTCTGTGTCTCGCTGGACAGATGCCCTACTGGAATGTAATATCCCGTCCCCGGTTCCATCGCCAGACAAATGCCTACTAATTCGGCCGTCATCTTATTCAGACCAGTCGTCTCC
>JAJRTP010000181.1 GCA_024278255.1 Chloroflexota bacterium
AAAGAAGTAATGCGGGATGCCGTGCGCATCAATGAATTCAAATCCGAAGGGGATTACAGCTACAGCATGGATAAACTGGTGGGCGACGGCTGGCTGTTGGTAGGCGATGCCGCCCGTTTTGTAGACCCGATTTTCTCCTCCGGCGTCAGCATTGCCATCTACAGTTCCAAATTTGCCTCCGAAAGCATCATTCGTGCCTTTGAGACCAATGATTTCAGCGAAGCTGCCTTCCAACCCTACGTGGAGACGTTGGGCAAAGGGGTGAAAATCTGGTACGAATTTATCCGCGTCTACTACAAACTACTGCCCGTCTTCACCCGCTTCATCCAGGACCCGCAGTACCGCCTGCAAGTTTTGCAGTTGTTACAGGGCGAGGTTTTTGATCGGGATGAGGTGCCGGTGCTGGATGCGATGCGGGAGTATATTCGCACCATTGAGGAGACCGAAGGCCATCTCTTCAAAAAACAGCTCACGGAAATTCCTTTGGAGGAAGGTGTGCCGGCCTAAAACGGCTCAACTTCTAGCAAAAAAACAAGAACTCGCGCTTGTGGTCAGATCACAAGCGCGTTTTTCTATTTTACTCGGGTGGCCGGTTTTTTGTTACTGCTGTCTTTTTGCCCGTATTGCCGCCGGATGCAATCCGGCGGCTGAGATAGAAAACACGCTAAAGCGCGTTGGAATCATGTTCGTGCAGCGTTTTAGTGCGCTTCAGCGTACTTTCCGTGCCAGCCTGTGATTTGCAATCACAGCGATTGCCGGAAACAATCATCTATCAAACAAGAAATCCGCGCGCTCATTTTATCCACGATCATTGCACATCATCCCCATTCCCTTTATGATTATGTTATATCTTGACAGTGTAGGGCGATTTTGAAAATCGCCTTACGAGTACCAGGAGGAATCGTATGCCCCAATATGTGGAATTTGAAATGGAAGATGGCGGTATGGTCATTTTCGAAGTGGAAGAACAGCCTGTGGCCCAAAGGGGCTTGGTGGAAGCCGCCCTGCCCGATATTGGCGACGTGGTAGAGAAGGCGGGAAAGACATTTGACGAATCGGTGGATCAGGTGCGCCGGGCGGCTTCTTTGATTGTCAACAAGCTGCGCGCTTTGTCCGATCCGCCCGATGAGATGGAAGTGACGTTTGGCCTGAAAGCCTCCGGGGAACTGGGAAATGTCGTCATTGCTAAAGGCAGTGTGGAAGCCCATTACACCGTCAAGCTCAAATGGACCGGTCCTAAACAAGAAACCCCATAACAGTGACTTATGCCCAACATTAAAGATGCCACCGTCAGCCTGATAGACAGTGACAACCAGATTTGTGGTACCGGATTTTTAGTAAAAGACGGCTACCTGCTCACCTGCGCCCACGTGGTCAACAAAGCAGGCGGGCCGGAACAGCCACTAACTGTACGCTTTCAGGGAGATAAGGATACCATTTCAGCCACAGTTGCCGCCAACGGCTGGCACCCCCAGGCAGATGTAGCCGTCTTGCAGCTTGAGGCCGACCCGCCGGCCGGCATTCAGCCTTTACCCCTCGGCGCCTGCCGGGAATGTAACGGCCACGCTTTTACCGCTTTTGGTTACCCGGAAGTGGGCGATTATCACGGTATTTTGGCAGTGGGACAGATTACCGGGCCGGTGGAAAAGGAAGATGGCCGGACAATGCTGCAACTGGCTTCGGCCAATCTGGCGCGGGGGCACAGCGGGGGTGCATTGTTTGATGAAGACCAGCAGCGCGTGGTGGGTATGGTGGCCGAAGTGTATCACCCCGATGCCAGCGGCAAACACCGGGACACTGCCTTTGCCATTCTCACGGAAACGATCTGGCGCTTGTTTCTCGCACTGCGACCCGTTAGTTCTGTCCTGAATCCTTTCTTTTTTCCGGGCCGCATCAATGACCCGGCGCAGTTTTTTGGCCGGCAGCGCTTGCTGCGGGAAGTCAAGAACAGCCTGAAACAAGGCAGCAGTGTTTCCCTGGTAGGCGGATCGCAAATGGGCAAATCTTCCTTCCTCTACTACCTTTACTGCACCAGAGAAACGTGGCTGCCACATAAAACGGTGGTTTTTCTGGATTTGCAGCAGGTGTTGGATGAGCGGGACTTTTGCGAAGAACTGTTACGCCATTTGGGGGAGGCAGGGGACAGTTTACGCCAGCTCAAACGCGCCCTACGGCAGCGCGATTTACTGCTGATTTTGGATGAAGTGGAACGGCTGGCCGAGGATGATTTTAACCCCCGCCTGCATGATCTGCTGCGCAGTTTGGCTCAGGAACCCCATTTTGCCATGTGCCTGGCCAGCCAGCAGCCGCTTACCGAGGTTTTTCCGGCTCGGACGCCGGGCGGGGTATCCCCCTTTCACAACATTTTTGTGACCAAAGAGATTGGGCCTTTTAGTGAAGAGAACGCCCGCGGCTTACTGTTGAGCCGGTTGCAGGGAACCCCGGTGCAGTTTACGACTGCGGAAATAGAGCAACTGCTGGCGGACAGTGAAGGTCACCCGGCCCGTTTGCAACAATTGGCTTATGCTCTGTTTAATCAACATACGCGATGAACAGAGGTGCGACGTACTTTGAAAGTGCGTCGCACCTGTTAGACAGATAATGGACGAACAAAACAGACCCCGCTTCCCCGACTATAACGGTCCGCCGATGCCGGCGGTGCTGCACCCCTGGAACCCGCGTCATTATGGCAAATTGTTGGTCTGGATAGTTTTCCAACCAGGCTACCTGCTGCATTACTTATGGCAAGCGGACCCTGAACTATACCAGGCCAAAGGGCGCGCCTTTTGGGGTACAGTGCGGCTGGCTGCTTACCGCAATTTGTACTTCATGTCTCTTATACTGAGTGTGGGATTAGCTGTTAGCTTGAGCTGGCTTTCTTCGTATATACAGGATACACCTATCAATTGGTACGGCATAACATTAGGCGTGGCGGTAGGCGTGGCGGTAGGCGTGGCGGTAGGCGTGACGTACGGCGTGGCGTACGGCGTGGCGGTAGGCGTGGCGGTAGGCGTGGCGTTCGGCGTGGCGGTAGGCGTGGCGGTAGGCGTGGCGGTAGGC
>JAJRTP010000182.1 GCA_024278255.1 Chloroflexota bacterium
CTACATCCATGACCGGGTAGCTGGCACATATGCTTTGCCCAGTCTGGCTGATCTCGTCCAACAACAAGCGCCAGCTTTTTACCCGTTACCGACAGGGGAGTCTGGATAATTTCACCTCCCCTGTTTATTGAGAAGATACGTGTATGGGAATAAAAATGTGTCTGATAAGAAAGGGCTTTTTGTTGTGGGTACTTGTATTGCTTTTGGCTTGTTCCCAACGACCACCTTCATTAGTTTTAATAGAAACGCCAGTTACTACGACCACAATTGTTGCAGATAAGTTGCCTGCAACTGTTGAGTTACCATTAACACGATCTGTAGCGCCGCAAGCAAATATAATCGTTCAGGCAGTGACGCAAACTCCTGCGGTGAATGCTTCAAATATTGTTGTATCGCCTATTCCAGTAAAACAAACAGAGACTCCAATTCCGCTTTTGTCACCCCAGGCACATTTTACTGAAGAAATTCGCCAAACCTTACATATTTGTGAGGAAACCGAGCATTTTGTCTTGTATTGTTTTGGGGGAGATGAAGCCGTATCTGCTGATATAACTTCACAACTGGAACATCATTACGAATCAATAACCTCACATCTACGTTCTGAACCCAAAGGCAAAATAGTTGTGGAGATTTACCCAGATGTTCAATCATTTCATATTGCAGTTAAAAGCCCAAACGGGCCTGACTGGTTTGTCGGCAAGGCTGAATCGGGAAGGATTCAAATGGTCACCCCATTAAACCCTGGCCCTAAGCATACATTTGAGACAGTTCTCCAGGTGGCCACGCACGAATTTACCCATTTAGTTGTTGATGCTATTAACGAAGATAATATCCCAATCTGGCTTGATGAGGGGATAGCGACATATGAAGCAGGCCACAGTCCTAATCCTCAGTTTATTTCAGCCCAAGCAGAACGAAATTTTCCCGATATTACAGACCTGAATTTTAATTCCGGTATAGATTCTGGTATTATGTATGCTTTTTCCTACACGATGATCGAATTTATCGTGCAAGAATTTGGCTATGATTATTTAGTAGAATTGGTTGCCACAGCAGGTGATTTCGAGAAAGTGTTTAATCTTTCAGAGACCGAGTTCCAACAGGTATGGCGCGAGTTTGTAGTGGCAAAGTACGTTCAATGATTGTTTTTCTGTCGATTTATTATAGAATTTTTCTGCAACTTGCTGACCCTGGTTAGCGTCTCGCCGTCCCACTAAGTTGACTTGGTAGGGAGACCGGTCATGGCTATCCGACAGCAACTTGCCAGTTACCCAATTACTTCCCCCATTCATTCCACGACACAACCTCATCCACCGGCAGCCGTTTGGCCGGGCGGAAATCGTCGCCGGTATAATAAGCAACGGGCAGGAGGGCAGCCTGGGTGACGTCGTTGGGGATGCCCAGAAGGTCGGCGATTTCGTTTTCGTAGCGCAAGTGCAAGGTTGTCCAGGCAGCGCCCAGGCCCCGCGAACGCAAGGCCAGCATGAAGGACCAGGCGGCGGGCAGGATGGAGCCGTACAGCCCGGCTTGAGCCATGGGGCCGAGGTTTTCTACACGGCCGTGAATACAAGGAATCACCATCACCGGCACGTTGCCCATATTTTGCGCCAGATAAACGGCCGATTTCACTACCCGCATCTGCTGCTGCTCATACGATTCCCCTTTACCCTGCGTGACCGCCTGTTCCTCCTGCGAGCGAGCATAGATGAAGAACGATTTTTGGTACAGTTCGCCGATCTGAGCCTTTTTCTCCGGGTTTGTCACTACCAAAAAATGCCAGCCCTGCGAATTGCCCCCGGTTGGCGCCTGAATGGCAATTTCCAGACATTCCCGGATGATTTCCGGCTCTACCGGTCGGGTTAAATCCAGTCGCTTCCGCACCGTCCGGGTCGTTGTTAATAATTTATCTACCGCTGCTAAATCCATCACACACTCCTATCAATTGACGATTTTCGATTTCCGATTTACGATTGCCGCTCATCACACATCATTGTGACACATTATGACTGATTCTCCAATGCATTATCTGGAAAGGTATAAACCCATTGTGGGTGACTGGGAGGCGTTTGCCACGGCCGTTACCCAACCCCTGCCCACCACCATCTGGGCCAACCCCCTCAAAACCACGCTGGAAGAACTGGAAGCGCTGCTGGCCCAATCCGGCATCAGCTTGGAGCCGGTCGGCTGGTATCCCGGCGCGTACTACTTTCCGGCCGACGTAAAAACTGGCCTGCGCTGGGAATATCTGGCGGGGCTGTACCATGTGCAGGAAGAAGTCTCCCTCATCCCTGTCACCCTGATGGATTTGCAGCCGGGCGAGCGGGTGCTGGACATGTGTGCCGCGCCAGGGAACAAGACGGTGCAAATCAGTGTGGCTTTGCAGAATCGGGGTACGGTGGTGGCCAATGATCGCAATGCCGGCCGGATGCGGGCGTCGCGGCAGGTGTTTGACCGGCTGGGCATTGTTAACGTGACGGCTCTGACGTATGATGCGGTTAATTTGCCCAGTGAAATCGGCCAGTTTGATAAAGTATTGGCGGATGTGCCTTGTACTTGTGAAGGGACGTGCCGCAAGGAACCGTATGTGCTGCGGCGGGCATCGGCCAGAAATGCGCGCAAGATGGCTCGGGTGCAGCGAGCCATTTTACGAAAGGCGGTGCAGTTGTGCCGGGCAGGCGGCCGTATCGTCTATGCCACCTGCACCTTTACCCCGGAAGAAAACGAAATGGTTTTAGATTCTATCCTGCGCGAATATGCGGGGGAGATTCGCCTGCGCCCGGCAGCCGTCCCTCATTTCACCACGTCGCCGGGTATTACGCATTGGGACGGCCGTGACCTGAACCCGGATTTAGTCCACGCCCTGCGCGTCTGGCCCCACCAAAACGATACCGGCGGCTTTTTTGTTGCCGTTTTGGAAAAGCTCCCCCAATCCCTCACCCCCTCACCCCCTCATCCTCTAGCGGGGGAGGTGTATGCAGGCAAGGTGCAGCGGCAGCCCTGGGTGGATTTGTTGATGGATCGGCATGGTTTTCCGCCGGAACTATTTGCCGAGTTTGAACTGCTGCGCTGGGGCAAACGGGGCGTCTGGTTTGTCAATGCAGACCACCAGCCACCCCTCAAGCCGCAGCCGGATTCTGTGGGCATGATGCTATTACGGCCGTCGGCCCGTTTCCCCAAAATGAGTACGGCGGCAGCCATGTTTTTTGGACCCTATGCCACGCGCAATTTTATGGAAGTGACGGTCGGGCAGCTAACCGCCTACCTGGCCCGCCAACCCTTCGCCGCCGCCCCGGAACAAACCGCCCATTGCCCCGGAACCGGCTTTATCATCATCCGCTGCCGGGGCGTCAACGTGGGGATGGCCCTCTACCGCCGCGAGACGGGAGAAGTAGAGAGTTTATATCCCAAAGGATGGGCGCGGAAAGTAGAAGTTTAGCCGTTGCGCCCCTGCCGCATTATTAATGGCAGATACACCTTTTGCGCTGTCGTCAACTGCCCCCACGCTGCGCTGCTGATTGGCTGGTTGGACAAAAGCGTCGTAATAGAAGCGTTATTCAGGCTGCCGTCTGCATTGACCTGCACCTTGCCCAAAGACGCCTGCGCCCTGTTGCCGTCATACGTGGAATACAGCCGCCAGCCGCCATCCTTGTTCATAACGTGACTTTACCGAAAAAAGCCGCAGATTGCGCGGGTTATCTGGATTTTACTCGACTGGAATTTGTGTAAATTCGTGTAATTCGCGGCTTTTTTCGGAAGACTCATTGAGTCCACTGAAAAAACCCGGTTTTTTGTTCAATTTCATATCGGTTACTCGACTATAAAAACCGGGTTTTTGACTCAAAACAACCTTTTTTCAGTAGCGTCCTCATTATTTTCATCTTTACAATTGATTACAGGCATTAATACCAACCGTTATCTCAAGTGACGGATAAAGCAAAATGTCATTCCGATGCGGAGCGAGGAATCTTTCAACTGTGCAAGAAAAATTCCTCACCCCTTCGGGGATTCGGAATGACATGATAAAGTCATTTATTACGTCACTTGCTCACACGATTGGTATAAGATAATGTTTTTGGCTCGTAGTAACCGCTTTAGCGGTGCGCTGCACGACTAAAGTCGTTACTACGAACCCAAAATGTTTTTCTTAACTTCTATACAACGGCTGGGAAATGAACGGATGCGCGCCAGTCGAGACAATCCGTTTATTTCTTCATCCGCTGTAGTCTTAAAAATGTAAAGCAACTCATTAAAAATTTGAACCATGCCGACTCAATTTATAAAAATCCGCGTATCTTCTCAATATTTGGGGGTGACTACTTTGACAATGTTAAATTAGGCTCATGAGAGCCGTTTCCTGTATAAATAGCGCATGAACACTCAA
>JAJRTP010000183.1 GCA_024278255.1 Chloroflexota bacterium
AAGGTACCCATATCGGCGGCGTGTTTGGCGGCCGCAGCGGCCAATTCGGGGACGTTGTTTAACGGCCGTAAACCAAACTGCTGCCGCGCCTCATTGATGTAAATGTAAAGCTGCTCTGTAGGCGTGCTGTTGGGCGGCAAAGCTACCGGTTCCAGCACAAACGGCTGATCCAGCGCCACCTCCGGCAAATCCGGCAGGAGGGATGGTTCCGGCGGGGCAACCGCGCCATCGGGCAAAAGCTCGCCCAATTTATTGATAATTAAGGGCAGGTAGACGCGCAGGATGCCCGGCTCTACCCGGATCCAGCGTCCCACCTCCGTGCCGCCAAATTCATTCATGGCTACCAGGGTGATGTAAAAGTCACCGGTACGAGTGTAGGTGTGATTGACCGTCTCGCCTTCGTAGCTGCGGCCGTCCCCCATATACCACTCATATCGGGTCACACTCTCATCACCAAAACCCTGCGCCGACAAGGACTCGCCCGCCGGAATGCTGTCCGGTACAACCAGATCAGCCACCGGCGGTTCGCCCACTGTTACCGTGCCAAACGCCTCAGAAACACCATACTGGTTTTGTATGGTCAGATGAATCTGGTACGTGCCGGGGGCCTGGTACTGGTGAACCGGTGATAGTTCGCTGGAAAAAGAACCATCGCCAAAATCCCAGACAACGGTGAGGGGAGCCAGGCCGCCGCTCTGGTTGAGGAAAGTGACGGGCTGGCCGACGCCGGGGGTGTTATCATCCAGCGAGAATTGGGCGGCGGGATGGGGCACAACGGAAATAACGCTGGTCTGAGACACAGCGGCCAGGGGATTGGCAGCTTTGAGTTCAATCTCGTAGATGCCGGGGGCAGGGTAAACGACGACGGGATTGTTGACGTCCAGACGACGGCCGTCACCCAGATACCAGGTCTGGCTGATGGGGCCGGAACCGTCTGTTTCCGCTTGCAGTTGGAAGGGCTGCCCCACGGCTACCTGCGGCGGGTTGAGGAGGGCTTTGATTTGGGGGGCAATGCCTACCCACAGAGCGGCGTCGGCTTGAAGTGCCAAATCATCGTAGGTGATGACGGCCGTGACCAACTTTTCCGGAGCAGCCATATCGGCCGTTTCCACCCGCAGAGGCAAGGTAAACTGCTGCCCGCTGCCCGCCGCCAAAACCGGCTGCCAGTTCAAACTGTTATCCTGCAAATTGAGTGACATCCCTGCGGGCAAAGCCATGGAATCAGGTACGAGACCCTGGGGCAGCCGCAAAACAATATCCGGCATATAAACGCCCTGGGACAAATTTGTAACCTGTACATTCATTTGCAGGGTGTCGCCGGGCGTACCGGCTGGCGGGGAAATGGAGATGTCCAGTTGGATGGGGCCGGTGATTTGGGCCGCCCCCTGCCCGGAGATGGCCTGGACGTATACGGCCGTGCCCGACCAACGCCCTATCACGACTGCCAGAACAGCCAGGGCCAACAAAGCAAGGAAAATTAACCGGGCGCGACGATTCATCATCTTTGCAGTTTATCAGAGTTCGCAGCAGGATACAAGAACATTATGACAATCTTACGCGGGATGGGTTACGGCCGTTCTTTCATTTGTAGGGCGATTTTGAAAATCGCCTTACATCCATTGGGCACGCGGTCGGTGAACATAGATATACTCAATCAATTCGTCCAACTGCCCTCTCCGCTGCAAACGCAAAATCAACTCTCGTGCTTTGTCTGCACGACCGTCACCAGGCAAATCATCATAATCAAACCTAAATTCAAAACAGATATCCTTTAATTCACCTTGATTAAACGAATTTAGCAGCGTTCGTCGCAATGCGGATAAATCCATTGCGTCCAGTGATTGGCGCGGGACGGTTCTGTCCTGCCGCCGCACCCCTACGTCGTCAATCAGGCTCCGAATATCTACATCCTCACCGCTTTCCGGGCAATCCGTCGTCGTTCTGCCTTTTGCCAGCCGCTTTTTCAACCCCGCAAAATTAAAGAAATAGGGTTCTCCGCCGCCTTTGCACTCTAAACAGTTACAAGGAATCCGCTGTTCGATTTGCAAACGAGGCGGAAAATCGCTGTGGATATTCTCAAATTCGTAGCTGATTTTGGTCAGCAACTCCCGCTTTTGCCGACCTGATACGCGAACGGTAATTTCTCGTCGCTGATAATGCTCGATGACTTCGGCATGGGCGTCGGCGTCGGCCAAGATGACGCCGGTCTTCCACACCAGGTTTTGGTCGGCGATCAGCCGGTGCATTGCCACAATGAAACGGGTCAAAATTCCTTTGGGCATGAACGTTGGATAGCGGTAGCGTAACTGTAAATTGTCCGCCTCGTCCCAAGGATAGTCGGGCTGGTTTTCCGGCAGCAGTTGGGGAGCGATGTAGTCGCCGTCGGGCAGCGGGTAGCAAAGGTGGAAGCGGAGCATCAATTGTAACAATTCGTCTTGCCGACGGGCGTATTTCTCCTCCCGCCAGATGGCATCCAGGTCGGCGCTGCTGAACCGCCCCCAATTGGCTTTGATGCGCTCGCTTTCCAAGACGGCATAAACGGCAGACGTTCCCCATTCTGGCTTGAGGATAAACGTCTTTTTCAACAGCGGATCGTCCTGAAAGTGGAGGCAGACACCCAGATCATGTAGGTAGCCGCTTAGTTGCAGCTTGTCCTCGCGGCGGGTGAAGCCGTGCCGTTGGCATAAATCGAAGTATTCGTGCAAGGGTATGGTGTTGCGAGGGTCGGCTTCCAACGCTTCCCGCACCCGCACCCACGTTTTGGGTAGCGTTTGCCCTACGTGTGGCAGCCGGACAACGTAGTATTTGATCGCTTGGATAATCTCGTTTAGGCGGCGGTTATTCTCGCTGGCCAGATCGACGGGGAATACTTCCTTGAGGCTGCCAAATTCGCCGCGCAACTGGTTTTCGTTAAACGCCCAGGCGCGGTTTTGCTTTTCATTGGAGACGATGAGCGCCGGGCTACGGTCACTGAGGAGTTCGATGACGTTGAGCCAGTAGTAGAAATCTGTTTTTTGCTCGCGGGCGTCGGCAACGAGAATATAAAGAGAGCGGTGGGTAAGAAAAAATTTGTGGGTAGCATGATAAATTTCCTGTCCGCCAAAATCCCAGATGTTGACGCGGAAAGTGTCCTCTCCGGTATCCAGACCTGACAGGTTTGTGAAACCTATCAGGTCTAAATGCCATTCGGCTACGTCAATCCCTTCGGTAGAAGGTTCGGCCGGGTTGACGCGGTAGGCAGGATTGAGTAGCTTTTTGACCAGTGTCGTTTTGCCTGCCCCTGCCTCGCCGATAATGATCAGCTTCGCTTCGTACAGGGTATCCTCCCCTTCCTCCGCCAACTGCCGGAAATAAGCGCGGATTTTGTCAACATCTGCCTTTCCCATACTGTCCAGCCCCAGTATTTCATGCGGTGGCTCTGTAATAGGATTATTGCTCAAATATAAATTCTCCAATTTGGGCAGATCAACTAACCAGTGGGGAAGGGCTATTAGCTGGTTGTGGCTCAAACTCAGCTTTGTCAGGTTTTGCAGTTGGCCAAAACTGGAGTCTATCACTGTTAAACGGTTGCGACCCAAAGATAACTCTGCCAAGCTTTGGAGTTGTCCAATTTCGGGAGGGACGGCCACTAACTTGTTGCCACTTACAGACAGTTCAGTTAAGTTTCGCAGCTGGAAAATTTTAGAATGTATGACCGTTAACTGATTGTTGCTTAAACGCAGCGTTGTTAGATTTTGCATCTGACCGATTTCGGGGGGAACGGCCGTTAACTGATTGTTGCTTAAAAACAGAGTTGTTAGGTTTTGCATCTGGCCGATTTCGGAGGGAATGGCCGTTAACCTGTTACTGTTCAAACGCAACTCTGTCAGATTTTGCAGGTGACCGATTTCGGGGGGAATAGCCGTTAATTGGTTTTCGCTCAAATCCAACAATTTCAAGTTTTGCAAGTGACCGATTTCGGGGGGAATAGCCGTTAACGAGTTGAGACTCAACCCTAGCACTATCAGGTTTTGCAGTTGGCCGATTTCGGGAGGGACGGCCGTTAATTGATTGAAGCTCAAATCTAGAAATTTCAGATTTTGTAGTTTGCTAATTTCGGGGGAGACAACCGTTAACCTGTTGGCACTTAATTCCAACTCTGTCAGGTTTTGCAGTTGGCCGATTTCGGAGGGAACGGCCGTTAAGCGGTTGCCACGTAAATACAGTGATGTCAGGTTTGGCAGTTGACCGATTTCGGAGGGAACGGCCGTTAAGCGGTTGCCACGCAAATTCAGCGATGTGAGGTTTTGCAGTTGGCCGATTTCGGGAGGGATGGTCGTCAAGCGATTGCCATGCAAATCCAACGATTCAAGCCAAGTCATTTCAAAAACAGCTTTTGGGATTTCCGTCAGCATCTTCTTTTTCCAACTGCTCAAAACCAACGAACGTGAACCGTTTTTCAGCACCGTATCAATTTTCTTTCGCGCCCAATCCGGGATTGGGGCTTCCTTGTCACCAATCTGTTGTTGAAAATCGCTCGCCATCCGCGTCCTCCTGCCTTATTCAGGAAGTTTAACTCTTATCCATAATGATATTCGTCCCGCAAAACTGTGCCATCAGGAATAACTACCCGCCCAGACGATTCGTTAATCAGACGCACTTCATCCTGGCAAACAACATCGCGGCCAAAACGGAAATCGCCCTTTACTTCCAGACGACGGCAGTCCACTAAAGAAGGTGCGCCATAGGGGAAACGGCTCTCCAGATCGGAAATGAATTTGTAGAAGGTCATATCCAGCAGAACGACGGGGGGAGTAGTACGGCCGTTTGCCAGCACAATATGATAATCCTCCGTCAGCATAAAAGCATCCGAGCGCACCGCCAGCAGTTCGTTAGACGTTTTTACCGGAGCAAAGCGGCTGCGGGGCACGCGCACCGCCTGCGCCCCGGCAAACACGGCAATCGCCGAACCCATCGCCGTTTCCAACTGGTACACAGGCGTCGAGGCCGGATCGCGGGGGTCTACTGTCTTGCTGTTGCGAATCATCGGCAGCCCCAGCAGATAATCCCGCTCCGCCATCACCCGTTGCAGCGTGGGCAAATGAAACCAGAGATTGTTCGTGTTGAAATATTTATGCCGGGCAATATCCTGGAAGCTGTCTATATCCGCATCCGGCGTTTGGGCCGATTCGCGCAGCAGCAGTTGGCCGTCAGCTCGCCGGGCCAGATGCCCCCCTTTCCGATCCATCTCTGTGCGATCCGCTGCTTCCATCATAAAAGGCAGCTTGTTTTGAGCAAAGTAGCCCAGTATGGATAAATCAACCACGCCGCCCAGATTGTCAGAATTGGAAACGAAGGCGTATTCATAACCCGCGTCCAGCAGATTGTTCAGCGTACCGCTGGTAATCAGGGCGGGGTAAATGTCCCCATGCCCTGGCGGGCACCATTCCAGTTCGGGATTGGGCGGCCATTCGGCCGGAGTCAAATCGGCCTGGTTGATTTTGGGTTCTTTGTGCTGCAAAAAGGCCAGTAAATTGGACGGATTCAATTCAGGGTGATGGGACAGGGCGGCCATAGAGTCTTCATGGGTGGAAAAGCTGTCCATCAACACCAGAGGTACGCCGGCCTGGACGGTTTGCCGGGCAATGATGTCCAGAAAGGATTGGCCGTTTTTCACGTCGAGAAGAGATTTGGCTTTTTGCAGCCCCATGCTGGTGCCCAGTCCGCCATTGAGTTTGATGACGGCCGTTTTCCCCAACACACTTCTACCAATATCTGCCATAATTTCCGGAAAATCTTCCACATCAGGCAGCACATCTACAGGCTGAATGCTGTCTTCAGCAATCAATCCGGTATCCCCAATCAACAATTGCTCATAATACCAGGCAAACGTGCGGATAAAAATTTCCGGCAGCCCTGCCCGGTGCATCTTTTCTGCAAAAGGAGCAAATCTGGTGTCTTCTGTCATTCTTCCCTCTCTTCATCTTGGCTTAGCCGGGCAATTAGACGACGAGCGTCCTGATCGTTTGGATTAGCCTGCAAAGCTTTTTGGAACCAGTCAATCGCTGCCTCGTTTTCCTGGCGATCCCGGTATATCAGACCAATGTTGTAAGCTACGTGGGGCGCGGCGGGATTGGCTTCTAAAGCATGTTGAAAAGCCGCGATAGCCTGGAGCTGCTCCTCATCCCGTGCCAGAACGGGGTTACCCAGATAAGCAGCGCCTAAATTTGTCCAGATCATGGCATTACCAGGATCACGCTGGCTTAGGGTTTCTAATAAAGGTACGGCCGCCTGGAAACGTTTGCTCAGGATATAGGCTCCACTCAAATTCAAAACCACATCCATATTTTCCGGGTTTAACGCATAAGCTTCTTCCAACAAAGGAAGGGCTTCTACCGCTTTTCCGGCGACCAATAAATTTGTGCCGGTTTGCAGCAGTTCGTTGAAATGCGCCTGATCATCATTTTCCATGGCTATAAATCCTCCAAATTAACGGGTTCCAGTTCTGGATTGTCACATGCCTGACGGCCGATTTTGGCCATATCCACCCACGCCCCGTCTATTTTCACGCGCACTACGTCGGCCGTAAAGTCGGTGTTGGTGCCGGCGTCATTTAAGAGTAAGGATGAACCGACGCCATAAATGTCTACGGGGACTTGCAGTTTTTCAAACCGGCGAATTTTGTCCGGGTTGAAGCCGCCCGTTGCCACTATGCGAACATTGCGACAGTATTCTTTGGCAATTTCTTCCTGGCCCGGCTTAAGGAAATCCCACTGTTCCCAGGCAGAATCAAGCGCCTGACGCATATTGAAGGCGAGGCGCGGGGTGACGCCTAAATCCAGTTTGGGTTCGCCCAGCGGCGGCACGCTCACGTCGCGCATACTGCCGCTGGTGTCCAGCCGCACGCCGAAAAGGACGTATTTTTGCGCTTCCTGAATACGGCCGTCTGCCCACAAAGGCAAATACTGCTCAAACATAGCCCGTAAAGTACGCAAGCCGTCCATCACACTGTCATTATTGAAATCCACCAGGGCAATGCGAGGCACTTCCGGCGGCACAAATTCAGAGAAGGCGAGCATGGCGGCGGCTGTGTCTCCCAGGAAACAGGCGATGACGGCGTGAGCTACCGTGCCGCCGCCAGCCCCGCCCCACCAATCCCCCTGGGCATCTGTGGAGACAAACGGCCGTAACTGTTCATCAAAATCCCTGTTAAAGCGAGCTACAGCAATATCGTAAGCGTACCCATCGGCAGCCTGGACTTCATGCAAGTCAAACCGGGCCGGGAAAAAGAGGACGGGTTTACCCTGTGCAGCCATTAGTACGTTGTAGACATTCGTGGCTATACGACTTCCCCGGCTCAAAATACCCAGCATCGGCGTTTCCAGCAAGGCAAAATCCCGGTAACGGCCGTGTATTTTGATGACCGACTGTACTTTCAGCGGATTGCCCCGGTATTCGGTAATGGCGCCATCGTGTACGGCCGTAACCTCTAAATTTTGCCAGGTGGGAACCCATTCCCCCTCCTCAGTAAAATAACCGGTACAATGGCGCAGCATAGAGAGAGCTTTGTCTACCCCGACGACGACAGTACGGCCGTGTCGCCGGGTAAACAACTGTACTTCAACCTCTATATCGCCTACATTTAGTCCGCCGGGGTCACGGCCAATATCCCGCGCATATTGGCCCTGATAGCCGCCATCTCGACTCACTCCGTCCAGCATCAACATGATATTGGCAAAATATTTATCCGAATACCAGCCCTGGCGCATACGGGTCACATCTAATTTGAATACCTTATTTGTCAGTCGTTTACGATTAAAAATGCTCATAGTCAGCGTTTTTCTCTTATTTCTAAGATTATGTTGAATTAGATTTGATCTTATGAAAAGTAATTGCTATAATGCCCCTAGATTAAATTACATAATCTTAGAAAAGTCGGCCTGTAACAGGTGATTCCACCAAACAGGTACCTGCATCGACATTTTTTATATTGTCTGCACAATCGAACACCAATCAGAAAACAGTTTCATAAGAGATTTAATTGTTTAGCTATTTTCGCTACACGAATTAACGAAGGCGATTGGGCAGCTTTTAATCTTAAGGAGCGTTGGGCGATGGAACAACAACTTCTCGCCTTCTTGGAGTACCTGCAAACTGAGTATAAATACTCCAATAACACGACAGCCGCTTACCGCAACGACTTAAACCAGTTTATGCATTTTATCCAAAACGGGCAATATAATGTGCAAAAATGGGATGACGTTTCGGCAGATATAATCAACAATTACGTGGGCTATATGAAGGAGCAGGCTTACGCTTCTTCTTCTGTGGCCCGCAAAGTAGCTGCTGTCAAATCTTTTTTCAATTTTTTGCAGCAAAGTGACATCATCTCTGGCAATCCTACCACAAATATCGAATCGCCAAAGGTCAAAAAACGTCTGCCTAAAACTTTATCTTCTGCTGACGTAGAAAAATTATTAGCAGCCCCGACCAAGAAAAGATCGCCTAAAAATCTTAGGGATATGGCCTTATTGAATATTTTATATTCCACGGGAATGCGGGTGACGGAAGTCGTTTCTTTGCAATTGGATGATGTGGACCTGGACAAAGAAGTCCTCTATTGCGCCACAAAAGATGATCAAAAGCGGGAACTGCCCTTCGATGACATCACCCGACAAATTCTGATAACGTATCTGGAAGAGGGACGGCCGTATCTGGTTAAAGACAGAGAAGAGACAGCCTTATTCCTCAATCATCGGGGCCAGCAGCTCACCCGGCAGGGCTTGTGGCTCATCATTAAAGCGTATGCCAAAGAAGTGGATTTAAGCACAGACGTAACACCCCACACCCTGCGGCACAGTTTTGCCGCTCACAAGTTGGACAGCGGTTCCAATCTGCAAGAAGTGCAAAGATTGCTGGGCCACGCCAATATCTCTACCACCCAGATTTACACGCAGTTGGATGCCGAAAAAGAAGACGACAAAACTGGCAGCAATCATCGCAATGACTAATCCAGACGCATTAAATGCTCAGGTGGAAACGGCCGCTACGGCCGTGCAGGGTAGAACCAAATACCAACCTACAATCGGCCTGGTGCTTGGCTCCGGGTTGAGCGAACTGGCCGACAGCATCCAAAATCCCGACATTATTCCCTATGAAGAGATACCCCACTGGCCGCAATCTACGGTGGTCGGCCACAGCGGCCGTCTGGTCATTGGCGAGCTGGAAGGCAAAACTGTGCTGGCACAGCAAGGCCGGTCCCACTTTTATGAAGGGTACAGCATGGCACAAGTGACCATGCCGGTGCGAGTGATGCACAAACTGGGCATCCAGACTGTGATTGTGACCAATGCTGCCGGGGGTATCAATGACGCTTTTGCACCCGGCGATCTCATGCTGATTACCGATCACATCAACTTTTTGGGTTTGGCCGGTAACAACCCTTTACGCGGCCCTAACGATGATTCGGTTGGCCCGCGTTTCCTGCCTTTAACTCATGCTTTTGATGTTGGACTGCGGCAGATTGCCCGGCAAACGGCCGTAACCCACAACATCACCCTGCAAGAAGGCGTTTACGCTTACGTAGCCGGCCCCAGCTTCGAGACACCGGCCGAACTACGCTTCTTACACACCATCGGGGTCGACGCCGTAGGCATGTCCACCGTCCCCACCGTCATTGTGGCCAATTATTTGGGGATGCGCGTCCTGGGTATTTCTTCCATTACCAACAAAGCCATCCTCAACCCGGATACCAACTTGACTGTATCCCACGAAGAAGTATTGGAAACGGGCAAACTTATTATTCCCAAACTGACCACCCTCCTGCG
This sequence comes from Chloroflexota bacterium, assembly GCA_024278255.1. Classification (GTDB taxonomy): domain Bacteria; phylum Chloroflexota; class Anaerolineae; order Promineifilales; family Promineifilaceae; genus JAJRTP01. Next base: position 9,807 of record JAJRTP010000183.1, read on the forward strand.
CGGTGTCCTGTGTCAGATTTAATCGGAGATTGGGCATTATTAGCAATCTCCAATCCTTAATCATAAATCCCCAATCTCCTCACTTTACAATTATCCAACTTTGAAATCATGGATCGAATTTTCGTCTTCATCATCCGCAATGACGTCTGGATTTATATCGTGGCGGCACTGGCGCTGCTCTGGTATGTCAATGAATATATCCGCTCCCGGCGTATTTTACGCCAGGCTATGTTTGGCCTGGAACGGGAAAAAGGCGCCCATATGCGCAATAATGCCCTTCTGTTCATCCTGATATTGAGCAGCATTATTGCTTTTGTCTACTACGTCAATAACAGCGTGGCCCCCAACTTACCGCCAGACCTGCTGCGAGAACCCACACCGACGCCCAATATTTTTGATACGCCGCTGGCCCCGCCGACGCCGTTGGCTACGTTGACGCCATCGCCTACGCCACCATTGGCTCCCACGGTGACGCTGCCGGGGAATTTGCCCTTGCCGGCTACGGCCGTGCCCGCAGCATCAGGCACCCCGGCAGAAACAGCCACACCGGCCGCCACCCCCACCCCATCCTTCAACTGCACCGTCCAGCTAAACATCACGGATCCGGCCAACGGCGCTGTCGTGGCTGACACTGTCTCCTTTTTCGGCACCGTCACCGAGGTAGAAGGTTTCAGCTATTACACGCTGGAAGCCAATGGCCCGGAAACAGACGGCGCCTGGGTGGATTTGCTCGGCCGCAGAATCAATGAACCGGTGGACGAAGGCTTCCTGGGCAGTGTCAACTTGTCCAACTGGCAGCCCGGCCCCTATCTCGTCCGCCTCGGCGTGGTAAACAGCGACGATTACGGGCTGGCGTATTGCGTGATTCAAATTACGCTAGAATAACAACAAAACGGCCGTGTCACAGCGGCGCGGCTTATCAGAGCGTTGGGTGTATGTATTTTAATAATAAGATGGGTGAGAAAATGCTGGAAAACATTGAGAAGTTCGCGAAAGAATTAGATGAGCTTGGTGTACCGGACATTAGCTTGGGCGCATTGCAGCTTTGGGTACATTCTCGTCAGATTCCAGATGCTCACGATCACTTTAATAGAAATTGGGTTAACGCAACAGCATATTGCATAACAAAAGATGGCATGGCAAGAATAAGTAGGGGATTTTTACATCTGGAAGAAATCGAGTCTTGGGGTAAAGCAAGCGAAAAGCTCTATCATACGATGAGCGGCTGCGTCAGCTTGCCTTGTATAGAGCAAGATTTGTCGGTAGAAATGACCATGACTTCTACAGGCAGACTGAATGTAAAAATCGAATTTCGAGCAGAGAAGCAAGAGCATTATTTTGAATACGATATTGACCAGAGTTATCTGCCAAATATGTTTAACGGATGTAAGAAAGTTCTGGACAGATTCCCAATTTGAGGAGAAAGAACAGGATAATCTCGTCAATCTAAAACTATGAGATACACGTTAGCTTCTCTCATAGAAGCAAAGTTGGGTGTTACCGTAGCGGCGGCTCTGATACAGGGTCAGGTTTTGCAGAGGGAGTTCCCGGTACTCTTTGGGATCAATCTGGACGACGACGATGCCGCGGGGGGTAAGCCAGGTTGACGGCCGTTCATCCAACACCACCATCACCTCCTCCCACAACCCCAGGTATTGGGGTGGGGCCACGTAGATCAGGTGAAACGGCCGTATCCCCTCCCTCCGCAAATAAGCAAAAGCATCCATCTGCAAAACTTCCGCCCCGTCTGCCAACCCCGTTGTCTGTAAATTCGCCTGAATCGTCTGAATGGCCGGCCGCACCTTATCCACAAACACCACTTCAGCCGCCCCCCGGCTCAACGCCTCAATCCCCACCTGCCCCGTCCCGGCAAACAAATCCAGCCAGCGTTCCTCAGACACATCCCCCAAAATGTTAAACAAATTCTCCTTCACCCGATCCATAATCGGCCGGGTGCTGTCACCGGGAACCCGCTTCAGTTTGCGCCCTTTCGCTTTGCCGCTGATAATTCGCATCATTCATCCACCGTCAAATCAAACAACGTCACCGTGTCCCCAATTTGTTGACCGGATTCGTCCAAAACAGGCATCCGCCAACCTTCCGTTTGCACCCATAAACCAGTCGTAACCGTGTAACGTCCCGGCGGCGCATCTTCAGGGATGGTTAACGTATGGACATCCCGCACGTATTTGTCAGACGGCCACTGGCGGGTAGGAAATTCGCCAGGGTTCAAATGGTTGGATTGGGTCAGTAATGCCCCTTCTGAGTTTAGCACATGGACGAAGGATTGGAAGTTAATATCAATCACGTCTTGCTTTTTCCAGTACAAGGTTACTTCAATGGTGTCTCCCGGCACGGCCGTATCCGTAGAAGCCGTGTACCCAATCAAAGCAATCTGCTCGCCAAAATCGGCAAAGAGGTCTTGTTGGGCCGGTACGGCCGTAAAACCCGTCGAATTGTCATGCAGCCAGCCCAAGGGATTGAGCAGGAGGATGGTGACGGCCGTAATCCCCCCCACTATTGCCAAAACTCCCCAGTCTGGCTTCACTAATGGTTGGGGTAATGGTGTTTGTTGATTATCTAATTGACTACGCGAAGTTTTAATACCACCAACAACTGCCAGCAATAATGATAGCGCCGAAAGCCACAGCGCAATAGTTCGATCCGGCGTAGAACCAAACTCAACTTCAACAACATGCTCCCCGGCTGATAGAGGCACTACGATAAACCCTTCTGGCCTTCCCAGTTCGGTTTCCACCAATTGTCCGTCTACCCGCACCTGCCAGCCGGGAAAATCAAACAGGAAGAGGCGCAGGGGCATCTTTCTGGGTGTGTTGACGAGGTAGCGGGTCAGCAACGGCCGTATCACCTCTGTCTCCACACTGGCCCCCTCCGGCAGCGTAGCATAATTCACTCGATCCGGCGGCTTGCCTTCAGCAATAGGCGCTACCACACTCCCTTTGCGCGTGGGCAGCGTGTCTACGGTCGCCGGTACATAATCGGCCGTGGACGTAGTGCCCAGCCAGCGGCCCGAATTTTCAATCAAGGTCATCCGCAGATTATTAACCTCGCCAAAATCATCCCAGGGCGCCGGCTGGCTCAGAGGCAGTCCCAACAAAATTGTCACGCTCACAAACAAGGCTGGCAGCCACCACAAACTCTTTCTCCGCTGCGTGACGCTATCTGTCAAACCGGCTGTGCCTACACCAGCCAGCACCGCCAACATAGCCGCCGCCGGACCTAACATCCGCCAGGGAAACTGGAAGAAGGGCAGGAAGGGCAAATTATCCCAGACAAATGCCGACACGGGCAGCATCAGAAACAGCAACGCCAGCAAAATCAGGATAAAGAAAACCGCATGGAAAACGTGCTTCACCCGGCGCAGCAGCACCATCACAATGCCCAGGCCACCCAACACCCACTGGGCCACCCCCAGATTAAAACGGAAAGCCGGCTCCGACGCCCCCCAATCCAACCGCTGGGAAAAAGCCAACATCTCCCACACGCTTAAAAAATGCGTGCGAAAATCATAATTATCGCCCTGTCCCAGGAGTGTGTTCAGATTGACCTCGTTCCGTTCCACCAGGACGGGCAGC
>JAJRTP010000184.1 GCA_024278255.1 Chloroflexota bacterium
AGTTTGCCGGTTCGGTGGAGGATTATTACCAGTTGGTAAAGGTGGCCTATCAGGTGATGAAAGTGACTGATCCGCAGGCCAAAATCCATATTGGCGGGATGACGCACTGGCATGATCCCAGTTATTTGCGCCGCTATTTGCAGGTGGTGGTGAATGATCCGGAGGCGGCCGAGAATAATTATTTTTATGACGTGATTACCTATCACATCTATTTCCGGCCGGAGACGATTTCCAGCATTGTGGGGAACGGGTTTGCCGTGCAGCAGCAGTTGGGTATCTCACCGATGAAGCCGGTGTGGATTAACGAGACGAATGCCCGGCCGAATCTGGACCCGGAATGGCCGGTGCAGGTGCAGGCGTTTAATGTGGATTTGGAACAGCAGGCGTGGTTCATTCCGCAGGCGTATGCGCTGGGTTTTTATGCGGGGGCGGAACGGATTGCGGTGTATAAGCTGATTGACATTAACATCAATCCGGGGGATGAGTCGTGGGGGTTGATACGGCCGTATGATTTCAGCAAACGCCCCGCTTTCTATTCCTACCAAAACACCATCAAATATCTGGCCGGATTTACCTACCCCATCCGGCGGGAGCAGAGCGGCAACCATTACATTTTCAGCTTTACCCGGCCACAGGGCACGACGCGCATTATGTGGGCGCGCAACCCGGCGGCGGTAACGCTGAATGTACCGGCGCTGTCAGAGTCAGGTGTATTGGTAGACCCGGTAACAGGGACGGAGACGCCGGTCACGCCGGTGAATGGCTTCTATGAGATTCGGCTGGGGGGAGCGCGCTGTAACGATGGGGAATGTTTGATGGGCGGCCCGCCGCTCTTTTTGGTGGAAGCGGGCGTAGCGGAAGGGCCTGTGCCTACCGCCCAACCGCCGCAGGTCGCAGCTCCGGCGGCCACGGCCACAGCGACAATTACAGCAACGGCGACTGTCTCGGCAACGGCGACGCTGCTGCCCACGGCTACGATTACGCCGACGACTACGGCCGTACCTACCGATACCCCATCCCCCACAGCTACGTTTACGGCCGTGCCCACTGAGACGCCCGTCCCAACCAACACACCAACAATGGAAGCTACGGCCGTAGAAATTGCGCTGGTAGAGGCAACGGCCGTGCCGCTGGAGTCTGATGGAGAAAATGAGGGAGAGGGGGAGACGGCCGTGTTGGGCGTCATTCCTGCCGAACAGGCATCCTTTTGGTTCCTGGGGGCCGGCTTACTTTTGGGGAGCGGTTTGGCGGCTGCTTTCTTGTGGCTGCGGCGTCAACCATAAAAACTTCTGCTCAATGAAAAAAGCCCCCACAAATTTTTGTGGGGGCTTTTTTTTATGTGTCTGAACTGACTATTATGGTAAATATTCGATATGCAGTAAAGGCGCGCGGGATTGACTGCCATTATAGGATTCGGCCGTGCGGTGACCGCTGCCCGTAATGATAAATACCATGGCATTGCCGCTGTTCCAGCCACCCCGGTCTACGATTTCCTGGACGATCGCGGTCAGGTCGGGGGTGCGGTACGTGTTACCTGTAGTCCAGGCGGGTAGATTGGGCCAGCTAACCGAGGCCGAAGTTCGCCTGCGGTTAGAGATATTGTAGTCGCTGCTTTGGAAACGGCCGGGATTGTTTCTATCTTCGCCGAAGATAGTCAAGGAAGTAGCGCCGGACTGTGATTCATCGGCCGTAAATTCGATATAAACGTTGGTAATGTTAGCTCCGCGGGGTATTTGCACATTGGTGAAACGAACACCAACTTCCTGATCCCGGTTGCCATCCCGAATAAGTTCCAAGTCGCTGCTGTTACGATACATGTTGCCGTTGCTGATGCGCTCTTCGGCATCGTCATTCCCATTACGCACCCGGCGTTCCCAGGTGACGATATTGGGTACAAACCGTTCAATCTCGAAGTAATTTATATTAAAACCGGCATCCTCGATAAATATTTCCACAGTGTTAGGGCCGGCTACCAGGGAGAGATTCTGATCAGAGACATTGACGTCTGTCCAGTTTTGCCAGCCATTTGTATCAGGAATGTTAATCTGGTCTGAAGAAACCGTGCCCAATGAATTGATCACGCGAATACGGATGCGGCCGGAATTATCTGCGGCCGTGCGCAGGCGAAAATCATAGCGGAAGGAGTCAGGGGCGATGACTTCATATCGCAGCCACTCGCCATTCCGAATCCAGCCTACGTTGCAGCCGCCGCCGCTGTCGCTGGTATTTTCCAGTCCCACACCCGGATTGGCTTCGTCAGTGCGGTAGCTGGCGTTACAAGAACCGGAACCGCCCGTGACAATATCGTGGTAGGCAACGCCTTCGCCGCCACACATATAATCTTCTGCCTGTACCCGGGCTGAGCCATTTTGCGGGATAACGTGCGGCCCGTAGGCGCAGATTGGCGTGGCGCTGGGTGTGGGTGTTTGCGAGGGTGTGGGGGTGATTGTCGGTGTGTTGGTAGGCGTGATGGTATTGGTAGCTGTGGGGGTAACCGGCGTAGCCGTGGGCGGTCCG
>JAJRTP010000185.1 GCA_024278255.1 Chloroflexota bacterium
GGGGATACGCTGTATGCCCTGGCCCGACGCACGGGCAGCACGGTTTACGCCATCATGCAGGCCAACTGCATGTCCAGCACGACGCTGTACGCCGGACAGACGATTTATCTGCGTGTATATCCAGTTGTGCCGACGGCGCCCCCACCCATGCCTTCAGCCACGCCGCTGCCCACGATGACGAGTACGGCCGTGCCGACCAACACCCCCATCCCCCCAGCCACTTCGACCATGCCACCAATACCTACTGCCACGACAACGGCCGTGGGCACACCGCCTCCCACTTCCCCCGCCCCCACCCGGACGCCGTCAATCACGCCTTCTGCTTCCCCTACCGGGCAGCCTACGACCACCATCACACCCCCCCTGGCCCCGCCTACACCCACAGCCACAATCCCCGCTTACCCGCCACAGCCCACCAACACGCCCTCGATGCCCACACCCTATCCGTAGGAACCTGTAAGACGATGTTGCAACATCGTTTTTCGCCCAAGAAGTTCAACTACTCAAAGAAGTTGAACTTCTAATAGGATTGCGCTAACTTCGGCGGTTTATTAAAAGATTCCCTCCCGTTTGGCGATGCAAGCGGCTATGTTATAATCTCCCTTCAGTTTTACAAGAGAAAAACGAGTGAGGCACAGGTTGGCAATCCACTGAAGCAAGTGCGAAAGCCAACCTTTCATTGCGTATGAAACTATCAGTCATCATCTGCTGCTACAACGAAGCGGCTACCATTCAGGATATTATCCAAAAGACCCAGGCCGTAGACCTCGGCCCCGGCTGGGATCGGGAAATCATCGTCGTGGACAACTACTCCACCGACGGAACCCGCGACATCTTGCAAAAAATTGACGACCCGGAAATACAGGTCATTTACCACGAGCGCAACATGGGCAAAGGCAGGTCCATCCGCACCGGCATCGCCCACATGAGCGGCTCCTACTTCTTCATCCAGGATGCCGACAATGAATACGATCCCTTTGAGCAGCGCAAATTCACCGATCTGGCGGCCCAAACCAACGCGCCGGCCATCTTTGGCTCCCGCGTCCTGGGCGGCGAAATCAAATCCAAGTACAAACGCACCCTGATGGGCAATCGATTCGTCACCTGGCTGCACAACATCCTGTTCAATGACCACCTTACCGACGTAGCCACCGCTTCCAAAATGGTGCGGGCGGACGTGGCTCACTCGCTCAATCTCACCTGCACTGGCTTTGACCTGGACTTTGAAATGCCGGACAAGATTGCTATGTCCGGTCACAAAATTATAGAAATTCCTATCAACTACGACCCGCGCACTTATGCCGAAGGCAAAAAAATCGGGCCAAAAGACGCCATTAAAGCCGTGCAAACCATGCTGCGCGACCGTCTCGGTTTTTCACCGGCTCTGAAAGCGGAGGAAGTAGCCGAGGTGCAGAACGGCAAGGCAGCAAGTGAAGGGGTAACAAGGTGATTTGCCACCTGGCAACTTTGCCACTCTGCCACTTTTAGCAAAAGGTTAAATTATGAAAATCGTTGTTACCGGCTCCATTGCCTATGATTACATCATGTCTTTTCCCGGCCGCTTTACGGATTCGTTTGTGGACGGGCAGATGCACAATGTCAGCCTCAGCTTTCTGGTGGATTCGCTCAACCGGCAGCGCGGCGGCACAGCCCCCAATATCGCTTACACAATGGCCCTGCTGGGCGGCCATCCCACCATCATGGCGACGGCCGGGCAGGATTTTGGCGAATATCGAGAGTGGCTGGAGCAGCACGGCGTAGATACGTCAGCTATTGTGGACATTGAGGATGACTTTTGCGCCTCATTTTTTGTCAACACCGACCAGGAGCAAAACCAGATTGCCAGTTTTTACACGGGGGCGATGGCTTACGCCGACAAACTGACCTTCGCCGAATACGCGGCCGACGCTGACCTGGTAATCATCTCTCCCAATGCCCCGGACGCCATGCACAATTATGCGGAAGAGTGTCGTCAATCGGGTATTCCTTTCATTTATGATCCCAGCCAGCAAGCAGCCCGTTTTAGCGGTGAAGAACTGCGGCAAGGGCTGGAAGGGTGCGCCATGCTGACAGTAAACGAGTACGAATACACCCTCATTCAGGAAAAAACCGGGTTGAACGAGGCAGAAATCATGGCACGTATCGGCTCTTTGCTGGTGACGAAGGCTGAAGATGGCGCATGGCTGGTGGTTGATGGTCAAGAGTACCACATTCCCCCAGCCCCCCCACAGCAGGTGGCCGACCCCACGGGCGCAGGCGACGCTTTTCGCGGCGGGCTGATGCGGGGGATGCAGTTGGGGTTGCCCTGGGAGATTGCCGGCCGTATGGGGGCGCTGGCCGCTACGTATGTTTTAGAACAGTTGGGTACACAAAAACACCATTACACACCGGCTGATTTTGTGGCCCGTTACCGTGAATATTTTGATGATGAAGGCGCGTTAGACGCGCTGTTGACTGAAAACGAATAAATAATATCAGGAGATAATTTAAGATGGAATTTGACGTAAAGAACATTGATTTGGCCCCTGGCGGCCGTCGCCGTATTGAATGGGCAGCCCAGGAAATGCCTGTGATGGACGGTATTTATGAGGAGTTTGCGGAGACACGGCCGTTTGCCGGGCTGCGTATTAGCGGTTGTATGCACGTCACCACTGAGACAGCCAACCTGATGGTCGCTTTGCAGGCTGGCGGGGCCGATGTGATGTTGGCGGCCAGTAATCCCCTCAGCACCCAGGATGACGTGGCTGCCGCTTTGGTAGCTCAATACGAAATCCCTGTTTTCGCCATCAAAGGGGAAGACAATGACACTTACCACAAACACATCCAGGCAGTTATTGACCACCGGCCCAACATCATTATGGATGACGGCTCCGACGTGACCAGCACCATCCACAGAAGCCGCCGCGACGTGATGGATGGTATTATTGGCGGCACGGAAGAGACCACCACCGGCATTGTCCGCCTGCGGGCCATGGCCAGAGACGGTGCGCTGGAATTCCCCATGATGGCGGTTAATGACGCCATGACCAAGCACCTGTTCGACAATCGTTACGGCACGGGCCAATCCACCATCGACGGCATCATCCGGGCCACCAATTATCTGATTGCCGGAAAGGTCGTTGTCGTTGGCGGCTACGGCTGGTGCAGCCGGGGGATTGCGATGCGGGCCAAAGGTCTGGGGGCGAATGTCGTGGTGACGGAAATTGACCCGCTGAAAGCATTGGAAGCGGTCATGGACGGTTTCCGCGTGATGCCGATGATTGAAGCAGCCCCTATTGGCGATATTTTTGTCAGCGCCACGGGCGACATCAATGTGATGGACAAACATCATTTTGAAGTAATGAAGGATGGTGCGCTGCTGGCTAATTCCGGTCACTTTGACGTGGAAATCAACAAACCGGCCTTGCGGGAACTGTCTGTGGACGAACCGAAACGGGTACGGCCGTTTGTAGACCAATTCACGCTGCAAGACGGCCGTAAACTCAACCTGCTGGGCGAAGGCCGCCTCATCAACCTGGCCGCCGCCGAAGGCCACCCCGCCTCCGTGATGGACATGAGCTTTGCCGGGCAGGCCCTCTCCGCCAAATACCTGGTAGATAACCAGGGCAAACTGGAAGGCAAAGTCTACTCCGTCCCGGAAGAAGTGGACCAACGTATCGCCAGCATCAAACTGGCTGCCATGGGCATCTCTATTGACGTCCTGACAGAACGACAGGTTGAATACCTGA
>JAJRTP010000186.1 GCA_024278255.1 Chloroflexota bacterium
ACTCATGTGTACCTCTCCTTGGTTGGCCGCACCTTCTAGAGGGGTACACATGATTATACCGACTACAACGGTAGAACCTTTTTCTTGTACCACTGCCAGAGGCAGTGGTTTTCAAACGAATAAATCAGCTATTTGGAAGGCCGCTTACTCGAAGCCCATTCGCCAATTCCGCTAACTTATTTGCGAATGGGCACTAAGTGGCTGGCCAGATAAGCCAGTTCTCTGTTGGCTATCATGTAACCCACCCCATAGCGACTGAAGATATCCAGAATGTTGATTTTGTTATGATGAGCGCCAAACATGTAACTGTTGGACGCGAACTCACTTTTTCAAAAACAGTGTTATACTATTTTGATTTTCCTGGATTTTTATTACACATTCAGCCGCTCCTAAACCGATGAGGTAAATATGCACAAACAACCCAATTCCCGCACCTGCTTTGTGTGTGGCCGCGAAAATGATTTTGGTCTAAAAATGAGCTGGTACAACATCCCGGAAAAAGAACAAATTCAGGGAAAAGTAACAATTCCCGATCATTTTAACGGCTACCCAGGAATTGCCCACGGAGGAATTGTCGCCGCGATTTTAGACGAAACTGCCGGCCGTTCTATTTTGCTCGACGGTGATTTTGACGAGTTATTGGTTACGTTAAAATTAGAAATTAAATTTCGCAATTTGACACCTACCGGGGTCGAACTCACTGCGGTCGGTTGGGTGACCCGCCACAGTACTCATAAAGCCAAAGTTGCAGCAGAACTCCGGTTGCCCGACGGCACAGTGGCGGCTGAATGCACAGCGCTGCTTATCCGGCCTCCCAAAGATGTGACAGACCGCTGGGAACCAGAGAGGGAATTCTGGAAAGTTGATTCCGATGAGTCTTAGAGAACATTACGGAATGTGTTTGAGATGACAACTGACACTTGACAGACCGCCCGATCATTAGTAGCGTAAGAGGTATCACTTTTATTCGTTGTGCGCCCTCGCCGCAAGCATTGCCCACGACGCACCTCTAACATCACAAGGAGGTCACGTGATGAGCGTCTACAAGATTATCGAGTTAGTGGGAACCAGTCCGAATTCCTGGGAAGAAGCAGCCAAAAATGCCGTAGATAGAGCCAATCAATCCTTGCATGGCCTGCGCATTGCCGAGATCGTCAAACTGGATATGCGTCTGGAGGATGGCAAAGTAGCTGAATACCGGGCCAGAGTAGCCTTGTCCTTTAAGTATGATGAGTAAACTCACCTGACCCGGCATGAATCTGGCAAAAAACGGCATTCCTTTGAGGATGCCGTTTTTTTATTGACCCCAAATGAGCGTTAATGCCTTTCTTATCATTGTGTGGTATGCTTCCTTTCGTAAAATTATACGCAGTGCCTTCCGCCTCATCTCTCTGGTAAATCCACCTGACTGAAAAACAAGCAAAAGGTTTATAGCGTGAAAACGTGATGCGTGTAGACGTGATTTTGTCATGCCGCACGCACTGAAAATATAAGGAAACTAACGAACAAATTACTATGGCAAAAAACTTAAAGATCATTCCTCTGGGCGGCCTGGGGGAAATTGGCAAAAATATGACACTACTGGAATACGGCCGTAACCAAATCATCATAGACTGCGGGGTCATGTTCCCCGAAAGCGACATGTACGGCATTGACCTGGTACTCCCCCAGTTCGACTACGCCGTAGAAAATCAAAAAACGTTGCGCGGCATCGTCCTCACCCACGGTCATCAAGACCACATTGGCGGCCTGGCCTTTCTCCTTCAGCGCATACAAAACGTTACTCTGTACGGTACGGCCCTCACCCTGGGCATGGTAGAACGGCAACTGGAAGAAGCCGGCGTGCGCGATCATGCCACGCTGACCCTGATTGACGACAAACAAACGCTCAATCTCGGCCCCTTCCGCATCAGCCCCTTCGCCGTAGCCCACTCCATCCCGGCAGCCGTCGGGCTGGTAGTGGATACGCCCGTCGGGGCCATCGTTCACACGGGCGACTACAAGCTGGACGAAACGCCCACCGGCGGCCGTACCACCGACCTGAAACGGCTACGTGAACTGACGCCCAACGGCGTCCTGGCCATGCTGGGCGACAGCACCAACGCGGATCGCCCCGGCCGCACGCCGACGGAACAACTGGTAGCCGATACGCTCGACCGCCTCTTCGCTGAAGCAGAAGGCAGCCGCATCATCATCGCTACCTTTTCCTCTGTCCTGGCTCGTTTGCAGGAAATTATGCGGCTGGCAGATAAGTACGGCCGTAAAGTAGCCCTCACCGGCCGCAGTTTGCAGCAAAATGTAGAACTGGCCCGCGATTTGGGCTATCTCAGCATCCCCAAAGGACTGATTGTAGACATCAAGAAGCACGTCCCGGACGGCAACCTGGTCATCCTCTCCACCGGCTCCCAGGGCGAACCCCGCTCGGCGCTGAACCGGATGGCGAAAGGGGAACACCGCCAGATTCAAGTACACGATGGCGACACGATCATCATTTCCGGCGGCACCATCCCCGGCAACGAGGAAGATGTGGGCCGGATGCTGAACAATCTGTTTGGCCGCGGCGCTAATGTGATTTACGGGCCGCTGGCCACGGTACACGTCTCCGGGCACGGCAGCCGTGAGGATATGCGCATTATGCTGGAAACGGTGCGCCCCCGCTTCCTCATCCCTGTTCACGGCGAGCTGCGCCATTTGCACCTGCACGGCCGTATGGCCCGGGAAAACGACCTCAGCGCCGAGGACGTCTTCATCCTGCACAACGGGGCCACCTGGGTGACGGACGGGCAAAAAGCATGGCTGGAAGGCAGCATCCCCGCTGAGGACGTGTACGTGGACGGCTCGCTGGTGGGCGAGATCAACGCCTTGGTCATGCGCGACCGCGAACGGCTGGCACAGGATGGTTTTGTGGTAGCCTACGTGCCGCTGAACAAAAAGCGGCAACTGGCGGGCGAACCGCGCATCTTCAGCCGCGGTTTCCTGCACATGGAAGCGTCGCAGGAGTTGATGGATGCGGCGACAGCCAAATTAAAGCGGGAACTGAAGCGCAACGGCCGTAACCCCCACGACGCCGTACGCGAAACCCTGCAAAACTTCTTCTACCACCAGACCCACTCCCGCCCGGTGATCCTGCCCAACATCGTCCAGGTGTAGCTGGTGGTTGGTGGCTGGCGATCGATACCAGCCACCAGCCACTAACCGTGCTATAATTCAGCCGCTTATCCACCCAAACCGCTATGGAGGCTGACATGGGCATCCCCCAACACGGACAATCTGCCGCAGATATTCTGCAAACGCTGGCTGCGTACAAACAACACGACATGGCCTGGCAAGACGGCCGTGTCCTGGGCTACATCTACAGCGCGGGCAAAGAAGCGGAAGAGCTAATCAAGCAGGCCTTCACCCTCTACCTGTCCGAAAACGCGCTAGACCCCACCACCTTCCCCAGCGCCCTGCAACTGGAAAAGGAAATCGCGCGCATGACGGCCGATTTGCTGCGCGGCGATGAGCAGGTGGTGGGCAACGTCTCCACCGGCGGCACAGAAAGCATCATGCTGGCCGTCAAAACCGCCAGAGATTGGGCCAGAGCGGAACGGGGCATCGAGCGGCCGGAAATGATCCTGAGCCAGACAGCCCACGCCGCCTTCCACAAAGCGGCCCATTACCTCGGCGTCAAACCCGTCGTCGTTCCCTTCCACCCGGACACGTACCAGGCAGACGTGACCGCCATGCGCGCCGCCATCACCCCCAACGCCATCCTGCTGGTCGCTTCCGCGCCCAACTACTCGCACGGCATCGTAGACCCTGTGCCGCAGATCGCGGCGCTGGCGGCGGAACACAACCTGCTCTGCCACGTAGACGCCTGCATCGGCGGCTTCCAACTGGCCTTCATGCGCCAACTGGGGTACGCCGTGCCCGACTTCGACTTCACCGTGCCCGGCGTCACCTCCATCTCCATTGACGTACATAAATACGGCTACTCGGCCAAAGGCGCATCCGTCATCCTGCACCGCAGCAAGGAACTGCGCCGCTACCAGATTTTTTCCTGCCTCTCCACCACCGCCTACGCCATCATCAACCCCACCGTCCTCAGCACCAAATCCGGCGGGCCATTGGCGGCCGCCTGGGCCGTGCTGCATTACTTCGGGCAGGAAGGCTACCAACGCATCGTGCGGGAAGTGACGGAAGCGGCGCAGCGGATGATGGCCGGCATTAACCAAATGGCCGATTTGCGCGTTCTCGGCCGGCCGGATATGTGCATCTTTGCCGTGGAATCGGACACGCTCAACGTCTTCCAACTGGCGGACGTGATGCGGGGCAAGGGGTGGTATTTGCAGCCCCAATTCTCCGCCGATCCGCTGCGGCCCAACATCCACATCACCGTCAACCATTCCACCGTGCCCCATGTGGACGCCTTTTTGCAGGATTTGGCGGCCGGCGTGGCGGAGACAAAGCAGTTGGAACCGCTGGATATGGCCGTCGTCAAAAGCCAGATTGACGGGCTACTCGCCTCCCTGCCGCCGGAGGAAACGGCCGCCAGCCTGTACGCCCTGGCCGGCATCACCGGCTCTGAACTGCCAGAGGAGACGGCATTCATCAACGCCGTCCTCAACGTCCTGCCCAAACCGCTGGCGGAAAAACTGCTGCGGGAATATTTTAACGATTTGTACGTTTAACGCATTGTTAAGCATGGCATAAGAAATCTCGATCCGCTTGCCAAAAACACAACCATCAAACAATTTATATCAAGTAACGCATATTATATTTTTTCACCAAGTAGTCATTGCAAGAATTCTGGGAATATGTTACATTATTGCAGAATGGAACAAATGGTCGAAAATAATCACTTGAGGTATAAAAATGGCAAATACCAGGATTACTATTGAAACATCTACCACACAAAAAGAAGCTCTTGACTATGCGTTACAGAAGCGTGGTATCACTTTAACGGATTGGTTTAATACTAAGGTAGCTGAATTAGCTCCTGTTTACAACATTGGGACAACTTCGGATTCAATTCAGACCCTTGAAGAATTGGCTGACAGCAAAGTTGTCTTAAGGCAAATTAAACTACAAGATTGGGCATTTACCGATGCCGACACAACCTACTTTTCTCATAACATCCACCCATACCCGGCCAAATTTATTCCTCAAATACCAAATACGCTAATAAGAATGCTTTCACTCAAAGGTGAACGGATATGGGATCCATTTGGTGGCAGCGGAACAACAGCTCTGGAAGCGCTCTTATTAGGAAGGCAAGCTGTAAGCTCGGACATTCATCCCATAGCCACACTAGTGGGACAAGCAAAAACTACCACATTAACCCAGGAAGACGAAATCATTTTGACTGATTTTTTTGAGAGCCTGGAAGTTTTAGCCCAAAATTCAACTGGTGTTGCACAAACTCTAACCAGACACAAGCAAGTAATTAGCCATTACATCCCATCTATACCCAACTTATTAAAATGGTTTCATCCCCATACAATAACCGAGTTAGCGTATCTCCGCTGGCGAATTCAAAATCTTGAAAGTGAAAATTGCAAACTTCTTGCAAATACCGTTCTGTCAAAAATTATTGTGAAAATATCGTATCAGGACAGTGAAACAAGATATACCAGCAAGCCGCGTGAAGTAGAAAGGGGCGATACTCTACGGATGTTTGCAAACAATTTATCACATGCAAAAAACAAGATGGCTAATCTTTCTACACTCCTAAAATTCCGAAAAGCCGAATTCATAACATCTGATCTTCGGGAAAATGCTATTGTAGACCCCAATTCTGTTGATTTGATTGTTACGTCTCCTCCCTATCCAAATGCAACTGATTATCATTTATATCATCGCTTCCGCTTGTTTTGGCTGGGGTATGATCCTCGCCCATTAGGGAAAAAAGAAATTGGCTCACATCTTCGTCATCAAAAAGAAAATACAGGTATTGAGAACTATCTTGAAGAAATGTCTTCTTGCTTGACACACATGCTTGCTGGCTTAAGAGCGGGTCGTTACGCCATTTTGGTATTAGGAGATGCAAAGTTTAAAGGTGAAGATTATCAAACAGCAGAACTGGTAGGCGAAGCTGCCCAAAATGTTGGTTTTGAATTTGTGGGCATTGTTCAGCGGCAAGTGCATTCAACAAAAAGATCGTTCATTTCACCAGCGCGGCGATTGCGTGGGGAAAAACTGCTCATACTACAAAAGCCATTACAAAAGGCATCTTTCCATCTCCAACCACCCCCATACAAACTGTGGCCTTATGAAGAACAATTGCGGAAAAAAGAGATCGAAATAGTGTTAAAAGTTGAAGTAAATGGCAACACAAATGGCATATTGCCAGTGGGTATGACCCCGTTAGAAGTTGATAAATTGAAACGATTGACGTTTACACATGGCTTTTGGGCCGAAAATTATTATCAGGAATCAACCTGGCAAGCTGTTTTGGAAAATGGAGATGCTTTTTCTGTACAAACTAACAGAAAAGATCCGAAGTATGCAACC
>JAJRTP010000187.1 GCA_024278255.1 Chloroflexota bacterium
AGCAAATCTTCCGGCGCGTTTTCCCGGTCTACTTGCGCACGCAAGGCATCTATGATGGGCTGATATGGAAAACTGGAGCCATACTCAAAAGCCTGCCCGGTGAGAATGGTTGCGCCAATTACATCAGCCCACGCTAAGAATTCTCTGGCAAGGCGCGATTTGCCCATCCCGGATTCGCCAATGATGCTGATAACAAGGCTTTGTCCGTTCCTGACCTTATTGAAAGCGATTTTGAGCGCCTGAAGATAGGTAGCGCGCCCCACAAAAGGAAGTTGCGCTGGCGAAACAGAGGGCAGTTCTTCCAGGTTATTTGTTTGAGAGAGGTGGTTTGCTAATCTTGTAATGTTGGTATTTATTTCCAGGTCCAATTCTGCCGCAGCTTCCTGATAAGCAGAAATTGCCGCTAAAAGGGCAATTTGATCGTGACCTAACTCTAAAATTTGAATCAATGTTTCATGAGCCGCCAAATGGAGGTAATCACGCTGCACCCATTGCTGGGCAGTTAACTCAGCCCCTGGTAAATCATCCTGCGCCAGGTAACTTTGCACCGCAAAAGCAAAAACGGCATTGCTCTTTTGCCGGAACTCCTGCTGCCGATACTGTCTCCACTGGGCAAACGCCAGCCCTTCGTCCAAAACAAAGTCGCCCAGAAAATCCTCAGCCAGCAAAGGTAATAACGCAAAAACCGTATTTATAAGTTCGCCTGATACTTCGCTGGAGCGCCCCCCTGCAATTGCATGAAAAGCGCTATTCAGACGAACGATGTCAATATCACTGTTTTGGTATTCAAGGCGAATGCCCTGCTTGTCACTCTTAAGCGCCAAAGCGGTTGGCGCCAGAACCCGCCGCAGCCGCGAAAGCTCTGTGCGCAAAGATGCTGCGGCGGCAGAGAAACTGCTTTCGCCCCAAAAAATATCCATCAATTTTTCCCGCGACTGTTGATTCGCTTCTACCAGCAAGTAAACAAATAGCGCCACCGCTTTGCGCGTAGGAAACTTCAATACGTTCCCATCATGCACGAGGGTTGGATAGCCAAGAATTTTGATTTGGGTGATAGCTTTGTTACGTTGCTTCAACATTTTGTTGCGCTGTTGTTATGCTCGTTTAGTAGTATTGGCTCATCAGACAACAGTCCGGAAACGATCGTTAAAAAGTGCGCCTACCCGGACTGGCTTATTCAAACTATTTTATAGCCCGCGACGTAAAGCGCGAAGGAGACATATCATGCAGTTTTCCACAACAAACACAATCAATAGACCAGCTCCAGCTGTATGGAGCATCATCCGAGAATTTACAGGTATTGAAAAATACGTGCCGGCAATTGCCCAATCATCGGTAGATGGAGAAGGCGTAGGAGCGTTCCGAACCTGTGTTCTGCAAGATGGCGCGCAAATGCAGGAACGCATTGTAGAATTAAATGATGAGAATCGCACCTTGCAGTATGCTGTGGTTGATCCATCCCCGCTGCCCATGAAGAACTATGTGAGTACAATGAAAGTTCAAAATAAAGGCAACGGAACCTGCGAATTAATCTGGTCGTGTACCTATGAACCGAATGGCGCCCCCGTCGAAGCCATAGAGGGCTTGTTGACACAGGTTTACAACTCGGCCGTTCCTGGATTAGAACAATTGTTGGCCTGAGAATAATCCAAGCTGTTCCACTCCGGGATTCCACATTAGAATTGTGAATACGTTCAAACTATCTCAAGCCCCGCTTTTAGATGGGGCTTGAGTATAGTTTTGCTTGCACATTGTTGAGAGTGATGGTTTACTTCCATACTTTCTTGGCAGCTATTGTACTCATTTTGCCAGTTCCAAGTCAATTTATCAACCACCAGCCAACTCGAAGCAGGCATCCCGCCAGTAGGATGCTAACCTGTTCAACTGCTTTGCCTAAATTGACCTAACATCTTTGCCTTTCACTTGATATAATGGAGAAACCTTACGTCAAATTGGTGGCTGCCGCGGTTTCTTGCCGCGTTGGCCACAGCGCGGCAGGGATGCCGCGGCTACGGATTACCAAATAACTGGCATTATGACGGCCGTAAACGAAACAGGCACACAAGAAAACAGGACCCCAGACCCGACCCTGACGCAGTCCGAACCCATAGAAACGACGCCCGAACCGCAAAAAGAAGACGGCCGTTTCTCTGGACTCTTCTCCTTTCTGCGCCGCGGGCAACCCTGGCTGGAAATCAGCGGCTACCACGTCGGCGATATTCAATCGGACGATCCGGTGGCTATTCGCCAGGGAACGACGGTTGTGGGCAACGTCAACGCCCCTAAAATCCTGGTATCCGGTCTAATCAACGGCTCCGCCACCTCTCAGGAAGTCACTGTGGAAGATGGTGGCCAGATATGGGGTGACGTCTTCACCATTTCCCTGAAAGTTGAGCCTGGCGGCATCGTTCAAGGCTGGATTAGCAGTGTAGACGAAGCCGATTACCGGGCTATGCAAACCGGTTCCCTCCAGGCTGACGCCGATTTAGCCCAGCCTGCGCCGCCCGACCTGGTGGAAGGCAATGGTGAAAGCGCCATTATCCAGCGCAACGACGCCCAAATTGAAGCGCTCCACCTCTTGCAACTGGAAACGGCCGCCGCCCTGGCCGCCCGTGCTGAACTGGAATCCGACTTTGAAAAACGGCTGCACGAAGTGGCCGGAGAAGCCTCCAGCACCATCGCTAATCTCAACGAAAAGCTGGCCGAACTCCAGACCGACCTGGCGCAGCAAGAGCAGCAATTCAGCGAAGTGCAGGCAGCCCTCCAACAGAGCAACCTGCAAATCGAACGGCAAACCAACGAAATTAACATGAGCCGCGAACTGCTCGATGAGCAAAATGAAGAACTGACGCAGTTGCGGCAGACCCATACGCAGTTGGAAGAAAACCACACCCTCTTGCAAACCGAACGGGACGAACTGGACGAAGCGTTAACTGCTGCCCGGCGGGAAATTGACAACCTGACAGACCGCATTACCAGTCTGGAAGCCGCTCACATGGCCAGCCTGCAACATTCTGCCGAGCAAGAAGATTCTCTGATTCGCTGGCAAGAATTGGCGGAAACCACGGAACAGCGGGCCAGGGAAGTCAGCGATGAGCTGGAAAAAGTGCAGTATCAGATGGAGGAGAGCCAGAGTACCCTGGAACTTTTGCGCCAACATCGCACCGATTTGGAAAACGAACTGGATAAGGCGTTGGCTGAACTGGAAAAATTGCGCAAACGCAATACTGAACCGATTGTTCCACCGGCTGCCCTGGCTGCTGCTACAGAAAAGATATTCCGCCTGGAAAGTCAACTTAAAACCCAGGAACAAAAATACACGGACCAAATTCGCTATTACAAAACGGGTCTGGAAAAGACGCAGGCGGCGTTAACGGCCGTTCAGGAACAGCTAGACAATCAAGAAGAAGAATTAACTGACCTGCGGGAAAAAGTAGGCACTCAGGCCGCCTTGCTGGATCAATGGCAAACGGCCGTCACCGATAAAGAAGATGCCTTACAGCGCCAATCCGAACTATTTGTGCGCAAGCAAGAATTGATGGACTCCGAAAAGAAAAACCTGCAAATCACCCTGCGCGAAAGCAAAGCCCAACTGGAAGCCTACGAAGACGAAGTAGCTCAATACATCAAAATGACCCAGGATCAGGGTCAGCACCTGGCCGAGGTACAAAGCCGCCTGGTAGAACGGGAGCTGCAATTAAAGAAAGCCATGGCCCGCCTGGAAAAAGCGCGGAGTATGATTAAAAAACAAAACACATTCATAAAAGAAATGAAACGGGTAACCAAAGAACGGTTGCAAAATTTGCAAGCCCAAATCACCCGTTTGCAAAAGTAACCGCGGTATCCCTACCGCGATTACCAAAATCGGAGAAACAAAATTGTCTGACATAGAATTAGCAATCATCGGCGGCAGCGGCCTTTATGATATGGAAGCGCTGCAAGACGTGGAAGAAATCAGTGTCAGCACCCCTTTTGGCACACCGTCTGACGCCATCATTACCGGCACACTGCACGGCCGTCGCCTGGCTTTTTTGCCTCGACACGGCCGTGGTCACATTCTTACTCCCAGCGAAGTCCCCTACCGGGCCAACATCTTTGCCCTGAAAATGCTCGGCGTCAAATACATTGTCGCTGTCAGCGCCTGTGGCTCCCTACGCCTGGATTATGCGCCGGGGCACATCGTCATTCCCGATCAGTTGTATGACAACACAAAGGGCCTCCGGGACAGCACCTTTTTCGGGGATGGCCTGGCAGCCCACATCAGCGTCGCCGACCCCTTTTCGCCGGAATTGAGTGCGGCGCTGGCTGACGCAGTGAAAGCGGCTGACGGCCGTATGCACAAAGGCGGCACCTTCATCACCGTTGAAGGCCCCCGCTTCAGCACCCGCGGCGAATCCCGCACCTATCGCAACTGGAGCATGGACATTATCGGCATGACCACCAGCCCGGAAGCCTTCCTGGCCGCTGAAGCCGAAATCGCCTACGCCGTCATGGCCCACATCACCGACTACGACGTGTGGCACGAAAGCGAAGAACCGGTGACCGTCGAGATGGTCATGGAAACGCTCAAGAAAAATGCCCAACTGGCTCAGGAAACGATCAGCCAATTGGTGCAAAACATGAAACACTGGGCCGGCGACTTCCCGGCTCACCACGCCCTGCAATACGCCCTCATCACCGACCGCGACGCCATTCCGCCGGAAACAAAAAAGAAGCTGGCCCCGATTGTGGGAAATTATCTGTAATTGGGTGATGGGAGAAAAGTTATGACCACTGTGACGATTGAGCTGCCAAATGATTTGGCGCGGCGCTTGGAACCGGTTTCCGAACGTCTGCCAGATATTTTAGAGTTAGGTTTACGCCAATGGCAGGCTGCCGGTCAAACTGGTTTTCAAGGTGCGGCCGAAGTTTTGGAATTTTTGGCTAGATTACCTGTGCCTGAAGAAATTTTGGCTTTACGGCCGTCTGACACCTTACAAGCTCGTGTTCGGGTTCTTTTGGAAAAAAGTAAAACAACCGGATTGACGCCGGAAGAGGAACAGGAATGGCAGCAATATGAGTACCTGGAGCATTTGGTGCGCATCGCTAAAGCCAGAGCTTTGTTGAAGCAAAAATAACAATGAGTAGTTACATTCCTGCTTTGTTGCGGCAGCAAGTTTATAAGCGGGCTGATGGACAATGCGAATACTGTTTGACTCCCCAACTATTAGTACTCGTGCCACATGAAGTTGATCACATCATAGCTCGCAAGCATGGTGGGCAAACGGAAAGTGACAATTTGGCATTAGCCTGTTCGATCTGCAACAAGCGAAAGGGGACAGATTTGACATCTATTGACCCACACACCGGTGAAGTTACGCTCCTTTATCACCCTCGTCGCCATCGTTGGTCAGACCATTTTCGTTTAGAACAGTTTCATATTGTTCCCCAAACTGCTATTGGCCGGGCAACCGTAGCTTTGCTACAACTGAATCAGACTGAACGTATCATTGAGCGAGAGATATTATTAGCTGCCGGTGAAATACGTGTGCCTGAATAAAAAACTGGCTCGGGTGAATAATTGATACCATCGCTTTCCCCACTTACCCAAAATCTGGAAGAAAACGGCCGTAACGAACGCCTCCTTCTCCTCATTGCCGCCGTTTTTGTGTGGGCCAACGCCATCGCCCTCAGCCTGGCCAGGACGGGAGAAATTGCCTGGCAGCATCTTTGGGCGCCGGCCGTCTGGCTGATCACGGTCAGCACGGCATATCTCCTCCTCAATCGCTACAAACCGGGGCACGATCCTTTCCTGCTGCCCATTCTGGCCCTCTTCACCGGCTGGGGAGTGGTGCTGCTGGACAGGCTGGCGGCCAATTTCTTAGGACGCCAGGTGGTGTGGCTGGTATTGGGCACGGCCGTTATCCTCATCATCGCTATTTTACCGCGCCATTTACGGCCGTTGCGCCGCTACCGTTACACCCTGCTCATCATCGGCCTGCTTTTACTAGCCGCCACCCTCATTTTAGGCGTCAATCCCTCCGGCTACGGGGCCGCGCTGTGGCTGCCTGTTCCCCTGATAGGGCGCGTTTTCTTCCAGCCCTCCGAACTGCTCAAACTCCTCCTGGTCATCTTCCTGGCCAGCTACTTCGACGAACGGGAAGCGGCCATCCAGCACAGCCAGCAGCAAAACCGCTTTTGGGGCACGCTGCAATACCTCGGCCCCCTGCTGCTCATGTGGGGGCTGTCCATGATTTTGCTCATCTGGCAGCGGGATTTGGGCGCGGCTACCCTGTTCTTCGTCCTCTTTCTGGCCCTGCTTTACCTGGCAACCGGCATCAAACGGTACGTGGGCATCGGTCTGGTTTTACTCTTGGCAGCGGGCGTCTTTGCCTATTTTGCCTTTGACGTGGTCGCCCTGCGCGTAGACGCCTGGTGGAATCCCTGGCCGGAGGCGGCTGATCGCGCCTTCCAGATTGTGCAGTCACTCTACGCCCTGGCTGCCGGGGGCATTCTGGGGCAAGGGTTGGGGCAAGGGTTTCCCCAATACATCCCCGTCGTCCATTCCGATTTTGCTTTTGCCGCCATTGCTGAAGAGTGGGGCTTGATTGGCAGCCTGACAGCCGTCGCCTGCTTTATGATTCTGGCCCAGCGGGGAATGCGTATTGCCCTGATGCAGACACGGCCGTTTCGCCGTTACCTGGCCGCGGGCATTACCATTTTGTTTGCCGCCCAATCCATCCTCATCATGGGTGGTGTCACCCGGCTGCTGCCCTTGACCGGCGTCACCCTGCCTTTTGTCAGCTATGGCGGCAGTTCCATGCTCGTCAGCAGCATTATGATCGGTCTCCTTTTCTACTTGAGCGTACCCAGCGGGCAGCGGACAGATGCCAGCCGCCAGACAGATAGCCGATTGTTGCAGGAAACGGCCGTCATCCTCATCGGGTTTACGGCCGTAGCCATTATGCTCGTCCTCTGGAGCATTGTCCGCGCCCCGGCCCTGCTGGCCCGCGAAGACAATCCCCGGCTGGTAGAAGCGGAACTGCGCATCCGCCGCGGCGCAATTCTGGACAGGAATGGCGTCATTCTGGCCGAAACCAGCGGCGCAGAAAATGACCTGACCCGCCGCTACCCCATCCCCGCCATCGGCCCGGCCGTTGGGTACTACAGCTTCCGGCACGGCACGGCTGGCGTCGAGGCCGGTTACGACGCCGTTCTGCGCGGCGATTCAGACAATTTTCTGACGGAATACGTCCGCCGCGCCCTGCACCAGCCGCAAATCGGCCGGGACGTGCAAATGTCGCTGGATGCCGCCTGGCAGGAAACGGCCGATTCCCTGCTGGCCGACCACGCCGGCGCTATTCTGGTCATAGATTTGCAGACAGGTGAGATTTTAGCGCTGGCCAGTCACCCCGGTTATGACCCCAACTTACTGGATGAACAATTTGAGACGTTGAGTGAAGACGAAACGGCCCCGCTGCTCAACCGGGCTGTGCAGGGACAGTACCAGCCGGGGCTTTTATTGCAGCCCTTCCTCATTGCCGCCGCCCTGGAGGAGGGGCTGATTACTCTGGATGAGACGGTGACCGACGCCAACCAGCCGGTGATAGTGGACGGGCAAACGGTACAATGCGCCAGCCCCCCGCCGGAGCCAACCACCTGGGCTGACGTACTACGTTACCGCTGCCCTGCCCCCATGCAAGACCTGGCCAACCAGTTAGGCGCTGCCGGGCTGGACCAGATTTTCACTGATTTTGGCTTTTACGCCATTCCCGATTTGCCGTTGGCCGCGGAAACGGCCGCACCCGACCCCGTAGACGATCTCCTGTCAGCCGGTATCGGACAGGACAATCTTTTCCTGACGCCCATCCAACTGGCCTTAGCCTGGGCTGCTTTGGGTAATGACGGGCAAGCGCCGCCGCCGTGGCTGGTTACGGCCGTGCAAGACCCCACTGGCAATTGGCAGCCGGAACGACCTGCCGGACAGCCTCTCACTCCCATTTCCGGTTTTGTGGCGCGGGATGTGGCTGAGGTGTTGAGGGAAGACGGCCGTACCGAATACAGCGCCCTCGTCCTTTCCGGCCCCGAAGGCAGCACCAACGCCTGGTATCTGGGCCTAACGCCGGCCCCAGACCCGCGCTATGCCGTTGTCGTCATTCTGGAAGAAAGCCACACTGCCGGGGAAGCGGAAAGCATTGGGCGGGCAGTTAAATATAACCGCGCAGATTAGACCGGGAATCAATGCGCAGGTCGATCATTTGGGCACTTCCGGCGCCAATAATTTCGTAGAGCATCCTGGGCATAATCAGTGAAGCTGGTAGCGGACATCTGTTAATTCAGCCAGTTCTGTTTGCCGTCCGGCCATCATTTTGGCTTCTCCGGCCCACTCGACATATTCCATATCTCCCCCATCCAGGTCTTCAGCCGTCATGTTTTCCAGAAAATCGCTGGTAGTGACACCATATTTCTCTTCAAATTGTTTCAGACGGCGCTGCGTGCGGGCAATACTGGTCTGTAAACGGGCTTTGTACAATTCTATGGCAGACAGGACAGCTTGAGCGCCTTCTTTTTCTTTTAGCTCAATGACCATTTGTGTGTTCATCTTGTTTTCTCCCGGATAATTGCCTGATCTGCGTCGTCAAAATAACGAGCCTGCCAACACTTATGGCGTTATTTGTACTGTTGCCGCTTACAAATAAAGTATAACCTAAAGTGGCGGGGATGGGAGTAATCAATTGGGTAACTGGATAATTGTCCAATTACCCAGTTATCCAATTACTAATTACTCGCCCAATTCATCCTGCACGGCCACGGCCAAAAGCTGCTCAATGCGGGGCAGCATTTCGGCAGGGTTGGGGTGCAGGCCTTCTTGCAGCAGGGCACTGTCGTAAAGCTGCTCGATGGTCAGATCGATCACGGCGTCATCCGGCTTGTTGGTGGTCAGATGGGCCAGGTTGACGATGAGGGGATGGCTGCGGTTTAGTTCCACGATTTTCTTGGGCACTTCATAATCCTGGTTGAGCAGCCGCTGGATGCGGTAGGTTTCTGTGCCGACGGCGTCAGTAGGGTTGACCAGACGCATGGGGCTGTTGCGCAGGGCTTTGGACGGCCGTACCTCTGTCACCTTGTCACCCAGCACAGCCTTGAACCGTTCCGTCAATTTCTCCAATTCCGGGGCGTCCAGAGCTGCTTCTGCCTCTTCCTCAGATTTATCTTCCTGCTCCGGCAATTCCAGTTCAGCCGAATCAATATTCTTGAATGGCTTTTCCTTATATTCACCCAAAACCGGGGCAATGAGTGCGTCCAGTGGATCAATCCAGTACAACACCTCAATATCCCGTTCCCGGAAGGGGTCCAGATGCGGGCTGCGGGCCACCGATGACAGACTGTCACCCAGCGCATAATAAATCGCTTCCTGATCATCCCCCATCCGCTCCACATACTCATCCAGCGAAATCAGCTTGCCCTCTGATTTAGACGATTGGTAGCGCAGGAACGGCAGCACATCCTCTTTAGCCGTAGGGTCAATGGCGACGCCTTCTTTCAGGTAACGGCCGAATTCCAGCCAGAATTTTTCATATTTCTCCGGGTCGTCTTTCACCATCTTGTCCAGTTCGCGCAAAACCCGTTTTTTGATTGTCTTGCCTAACTGGGCCATGAGGCGATTGTTTTGCACTGACTCCCGGCTCACATTCAGGGGTAAATCTTCGGAATCCACCACGCCGTCAATAAATTGCAGCCATTGGGGCAGCAAATCGGTGCAATATTCCTGGATAAGAACGTTGTGCGAGTAGAGCATCACCCCCGGCTCTTTGCGGCTGGAGAGAATGCCCGGTTCGCGGCTGGCCGGGATAAACAGGAGCGCCCGTACATTCACCGGCGCGTCGCTGGAAAAATGGATGACGGCCAGCGGGTCTTCAAAGTTCATAGTCATCTGGCGGTAAAAGTTGTTGTAATCGTCCGGTTCTACTTCAGACGGCCGTTTGCGCCACAACGGTGTCTGCTGATTGGCCTGCGCCTCGCCCACGTAAATGGGGAAGGCCACAAAGTCGGAGTACCGTTTGACAATCTCCTTCAACTTCCACTCGCTGGCAAACTCCTCTGCGTCCCGGCGCAGGGTGATGTGGATTTCCGTGCCCCGGTCTGTTTTGTCTGCCGGCTCTACGCGGAAATCTTCGCCGCCGTCCGAAATCCAGGCCACCGCTTTGGCCCGTTTCTTGTAGCTGCGTGATACCACCCGCACTTCACTGGCAACCATAAACACGGAATAAAAGCCAACGCCAAACTGGCCGATCACGTCTTCGGCCGAAATATCGCCATTATCTTCCAGTTTTGCCAAAAATTCGCGGGCGCCGGATTGGGCAATGGTACCTAAATTGACGATGATCTCCTCTTTGGTCATGCCAATGCCGCTGTCTTTGATGATAATTTTCTTCGGCTCGCCTTCTGGCACATCCGGCACATCAATGTGAATGGCTAACTCCGCGTCCGGGTCCAGCACGTCGTGGTTGGTCAACATCTCAAACTGCAAGCGCGTCAGGGCATCGGAAGCATTGGAAATAACTTCCCGCAAAAAGATGTCACGATCCTTGTAGAGGGAATGGATCAGGATGTTAAGCACCTGGCTAACTTCAGTTTTGAAATGATATGTTTTTGCTGCTTTTTCTTCTGTTATCATGGTCTTTTCCTCGATTTGTGTTTTTTAGGTGAAGGTCACTTGGGCAGCGACCTTCATCTTTATACAGCACCCTTGTTAGAGTTGCGTTAGAAGGAATATCAGTTGGAGCGCCGGGTCATTATGCGCCACACAAGGATGGGGAAAAGGACAAAAGATATGAGGAGCAAGATAAGCCAGAGAGCATTTTGGTTAAAAAACAGGCGCACAGGCGAGGGGAGCCGGACGGCCTGGAGCCAGTCGCTTTCCAGTTCATTTAATGAAGCAGCCAATACCTGCCGCACGGCCGTATCACACCCCACACCTTCCGCCAGAACGGCCGTCAACTCCCCCACCTTCTCCGCGCCAAACTGCTCCTGCAAGTAGGCCACAAAGGACACACTTTGGGCCACAGCCAGTTCCTTCTGATCGTCCGGGAAAGTTTGGCACAACTCAGTCAGGGGGACGGTGGTCTGGTCACGCACGGCCGTAGCCAACACCGAACTCATTTCCCCATCCTCACCCGCCAAACCCCAAACCAACCAGGGCGGCAAATTTATCAGATCGTCCCCCACAGACCGGTACAGCAGCAGCCGGGCCACGGCCGGGGGCAAACTCTGAGCTAAATCAGAAGCGGCGGTGCGTTGATTTACGGCCGTTACCAACACCACGTCCAGACGCGGGTCCGCCAGCCCATCCTGCCAATCCAGCCCCGCCAGCCGCAGGCCGGAGCGCAAACTGGCCGACGAAGGGTAGACATATACCGTCACCGGCTCGTCCGCAGCCAGGTCCAAAACCGGCTGTAACTGCTCCCGTGTCTGCCGGGTAATCTCGTGGGCTGTGGCCCCCAATGTCTCATCTTCACCGGCCCAGAAGATGGTGATGTCGTCTCCCGTCACCCCTTGCCAGGCAAAGCGGTCATCCTGGTAGACAAAACGCTGTGCCGGGATTTCAATTTGTTTCCCGTCCGCTGTGGTCAAGGTCCACCAGTAGGTGACGGCCGTAAACGGCGGCAGCGCTATTTGCGTTAAATCCAGATCGTGCTGTGCGGCGAGACGGCCGTCTATCTGGGTAAAGCGAGGCTGCACAATGTACTCGGCGGGAAAGGTGGACGTTTGCAGGTGAAGCGTAACCTGGGTGATGGGTGGGGTGACGGCCGTGAGGCGAAACTGCATCATCTGCCCGTAAGCATACGCCGCCTCCGACTGCACATCCGTCTGCGCCGCCAGCAAAAACGGAAATAAGAAAACAAACCACAGATTACGCAGATTGCGCAGATTGGCATTCTTGCCGGACAAAAATCTGTGTAATCTGTGAAATCTGTGGTTAAACACAAATGAAACCTCTATCATATTCGTTTTATAAGCCCAATACTGTAATCACAGTGGCTATTGTAAACGGACTGAGCAAAGTGGCAATGACCACAATGCCGGTGACGACAGGCGGCTTCAATTCAAACTCTGTCGCCAAAATAATAGTAAATACGGCCGGGGGCATACTGGCTTCAATAATAGAGGTAGAGCGGCCCAACCCGGTCAGCCCCAGAAGCGCAGCCACCAGAACGCCAACTAATGGGCCAATGAGCAAACGCAGGGGGACGGTCGTCAACGTCAACCGCACATCCGTCACCCCCCGCAAATCGGCCAACTGCGCCCCCAACACCAACAGCATCACCGGGATAGCCCCCGCACCGGCAATCTCAATACCCCGCATTAACGGCGCCGGTACAATCAAGCCAAAATTGTAAACGACAATGGCTAAAACGGCCGCATACACCGCCGGGAAGCGCATCAACCGGCGCAGTGACTGCCGCCAGGTCATCTTCCCCATAGAGGCAATAAAAATCCCCAGCGTGTAAAGCAGCACCGTACTGGTCGTGTAATAGGCCACCGCTCGCGCCAGACCATCATCCCCATAACGCAGTTGGTTCAGCGTCAGGCCATAATTGCCCCCATTGACAAACATGATGACAATGAGCAGCGCTACCATATCCACGCGGGAAAGACGCAGCAGCCGGGCCACAGCCAAACCAATCACCCCCATGAGCAATATATTGAGGATGGCAAAAAGGGCTAAATGGGCCAGCTCGCCGGTGGGAACCTGAGAATTGACGAGGGAAACGAAAACGAGGGCGGGGCTTAAAACATTCATCACCACGCTGGACAGAGATTTCTTGTCAATGCCAATCCAGCGCTGTAAAGCAAAGCCAAAAGAGGCAACGATAAATATGGGGAGGATGTTTTGGGTGAGGACGAAGACGATGTTGTTCATGGACGCAATGCAAAAAAAATTGGTTCAATCTTGAAGATTGAACCAATTTGAATGCCGCTAATTCAGAGAAATCTGGATGTCGTCTGGCGCCTCATCTTCAGCCAAATCTAAATCCAACAGAGCTAATTCGCCGCTTAAAATGGTTTGTTCTTCCAACGCTTCTTCGACAGCCTCATGCAGTTCCGCCTGCTCTTCATCGTGAAGAAGTTCCGTCAGGATTTCCTGGGCCGTCTCGCTGCCAATTTGTCCCAGGGCAATAACGGCCGCTAAGCGCACACTAACATCTTCATCCACTGTCAGATTGCCCAGAGGAGCGATGGCGTCACTGCTGCCGATGAGACCGGCAGCCCGCGCCGCTTCGGCCCGCATGTCCGGGTCATGGCTCTCCATTTCGGCGATTAAAGTAGGCATCCAGCGCCGGTCGGCCGTGTTACCCATGGCAAAAACGGCACTCATTTGCATGGCCGGATCGCTGTCTTCATATGCTTCTTCAATGATGTCAGCCACACGGGGATGGCTGGCAGCCCCCAATGCTTCCAGAGCGGCGCGGCGCACAGCCACGGCCGTATCCGGATCGTCATATTCAGCCAACAGAGACGCCACAATGCCGGGAATAATCCGGTTAGGTAGCTGGCCCCATTCAGCCAGCAGCAAATAATGAGCCAATGCTGCCGCCGCTGCCGCCCGCACCGGTGCTGCTTCATCCGACTGCATCAGGTGAGTGATAGGGCTAATCAGCCTGATGTCCGTCGAATCCCACAAACCATCCAGCGCGGCAATACGCACTTCCGGCAGCGCATCCTCCAGCGCAAATACAAAAACGGGGGCAAAATCAACGGCAAAATTTTCCTCCATCAGGTCTGCCAGATGGCGCATAATTACCCGACGCCGTTCATCCGCCACCTCCAGCCAACGCTGCTGAAATTCAGCAGTCTCATCCGCCGCCATATCTGACAGACGGAACAATAAATGTACCGGCACCGCTTCATCATCAAATAATTCATCCAGCACACGAGGAAAAGGTATTGTTTTATCTTCGTTATCGTTCATAAGGTTTGCGAGATGGAGTACAACGAATCAAGAAAATAACGAAATCGCGCGTACTTACTCAACTGGCGCAATTCGTTCATTTCCTAATTCGTTGTACTCTTTCTAAAATATCGGGTTGGCAATATCCTGGATAATCAGCAAAACCATCAAGCCCAACAGCACCAGCATCCCCACAATGTGGACCATACCTTCCCGTTCCGGCTCCACGCGACGGCCGCGCACCGCTTCCACCAGGACAAAAACAATACGACCGCCATCCAGTGCCGGAATGGGCAGCAAATTGGTAAAACCGAGAGCCACGCTGATAAAAGCCATCATATTCAAAATGGGGAATAAGGTATTACGCCGCACAGAGGTCTGGGCCGCTTCCCCGGCAATCTGGCTGATGCCCACGACACTGACGGGGCGGGCTTCACTAGGGGTTATATCCCCGGACAGGAGCATCGCCGGAACGCGCACAGTGAGGAACACAATTTCCACAATGGATTCAACAGACTTTTGAGCCGCTTCCAGGGGATTACGCTTCAACTCCAGGCCGCCGGGATCAGCCATTAAGGTTAAGCCAATGGGGCCTTCCACGGCCGGATCATATTCGCCCGGCCCGCGCGGCGTAACCAATACTTCCACTTCTTCCCCATCACGCAGGACAATAACACTGACCGGTTCACCGCCGGATTCACGCATCGTGTTGGCTATGATACCGGAATTATCGGCGCTGACGCCGTTGACCATCAGAAAAACATCGCCCGATTGAAAACCAGCCGCTTCCGCCGGTGTGCCGGGATTTACTTCGCTCACAGCCACTGCCGGTGTGCCCAACATGAAGGCAATCCAGAATAGAACGAGGGCCAGTAAAAAATTGGCCCCGGCCCCGGCCGAGAGCACAAAGAGACGGGCCCGCTTGGATGCGCCGGCCAGGCCGCCCGGCACAGTGGGATCATCTTCCCCGGCCGGCCGCACAAAACCACCCAGCGGTATCCAATTCAATGAATAAATCGTGCCGCCACGCTCGGCCAGTTTGACGGCACGGGGCGGGAAACCCAAACCAAATTCGTCCACTTTGATGTTGGATAAACGGGCAGCAAAAAAATGTCCCAGTTCGTGAATTAAAATGATGGGGGTCAGGACGACGAAAAACGCGGCCACAGCCCATAAAAAGTTTGATGACATGATAACTTTCCGTATTGCGTATTTCGTATTGCGTATTGAATGCGCTTTTACGCAATACGAAATACGCAATACGTTGTGATTATACGGCCGTATCCCCCCACCTTTCAACCGCTTCCCCTGACTGTTCACCGCTTTCTAACAGTTGGATGGCTGACGGATCGAGGGACAGACGGATAGATGACTGGATCGGCGGCAGGGACACGGCCGTTTCCAACTCAAATTTCAGGGTAAGTGGCTGCGTCTCATCTCCCAAAGCAACGGTGATAATCTGGTAACGGCCACGAAAAGAGATGTCCTGAAGACGGCCGTGTACCTCATTCACTTCACCGCCAGCAAATCGGGCAGCTTCCGGCCGAATCAGAATATTGAGAGAGGGAGAATCGGTGATTGGCCCAGACTCTAATCTGCCGTCGCCAATCTGCAAATCTCCAATCTCCGTGCGCACCACACAAGGAGACCGGGAAACAATTTCACCGCTCAAGATATTTGCCATCCCCAGGAAGCGAGCGACGAAGGGAGTACGGGGCTGACGGTACAGGCTGTGGGGCGGGCCAGTTTGCTCCACACGGCCGTCCCGCATCACCGCTACTTTATCGGCAATGGCAAACGCCTCTGCCTGATCGTGGGTTACGTATACGGCCGTCATCCCTTCCGGCCGGCCCAACAAGCCGCCAGCCTGCTTGAGAATCCCGCGCAGTTCCAGCATCAACCGCTCTCGCAGCGCCCGATCCAGCGCTCCCAGCGGCTCATCCAGCAGCAGCAAGCGCGGTGCGGGCGCCAGAGAACGGGCCAGAGCTACCCGCTGCTGCTCCCCGCCAGACAGTTCGTAAATAGGACGCGACTCGTAACCGGCCAATCCCACCAGAGACAACACTTCCGTTACTCGTTGGTCAATACGGGGTTTGTCCCAATGGTGCATGCGCAAGCCAAAGGCGACATTTTGGGCCACATTTTTATGGGGGAAGAGGGCATAATCCTGAAAAACAAAACCAAAATTGCGCTTGTAAGGGGCCAGTTGGGTGATGTCCTGATCGTTGTAACGGATACGGCCGTTATCCAGCGCTTCCAATCCGGCAATGATACGCAGCAGTGTCGTCTTGCCACAGCCGCTCGGCCCCAGCAGCACCAACACCTCGCCACCAACGACATCCAGGGAAATTCCCCGTAAAACAGGCTGGCCGTCAAATGACTTCCAGATATTTTCCAATTCCAACTGCATTACGGCCGTAACAAAATCTTGCGCACGCCAGACCGGGCCGCATGTTCAAATGCCGCCAGCCCATCGCTCAGAGGATACTCACCATCAATGAGAGGCTGCACAGCCACTTCCTGCCGGGCCAGAAGGCGCAGAGCCGGGGCAAACGGGCCGCAGCGGGAACCAACCACGTTAATTTCCCCGACGACCAGTTTGGTCAGATCGATCCGGCTGTGTCCGGCAAAAGTGGATTTGAGAATGAGGGTGCCTAACGGCCGTACCAAACGCAGCGAATGAGCAAACCCGGCATCATTGCCCGTAGCTTCCACCACAAAATCAAAACTGTCGTCGGGCAAGCTGTCTACCAACGCCGTCTGCAAGCCCAGACGTGCAGGCAGTTCCAGCGACGCTTCCCGCCGTCCCAACATGGTCACTTCTGTACCGGCCAGGGCCAATACCTGACCAATCAATAATCCCAAACGGCCGGGACCGACAACGGCCGTTTTCGCCGTTGGCCACACCTTCACCTGTTCCCGGATGCGTAAAGCTGCCGCCAAAGGTTCCGTGAAAACGGCCGTTTCGTCCGGCACGTCATCCGGCACGGGCAACAAATTTACCAACGGCACAACGACATATTCCGCAAAAACACCATCCCGGTTGTGGATACCCAACACAGTGCGGCTGGGGCAATGTTCCGGGCCGTCCCGGCGGCACACATCACATTCACCGCAGCCGATATTGATACTGGCGACGACGCGGCGGCCGTGCCAGGCCGCGTCCGGCGACTCCTCCACCACCCCCACAAACTCATGCCCCAACACCCCCTGAAAACCGGGTACGTACCCTTTCACCATTTCCAGGTCGGTGCTGCAAATGCCGACCAGCGTCACCCGCACCAGCGCCTCATCCGGGCCAGGCTGCGGCCGCGGCAAATCCGTCCGATAAGTTAGTATACCGTCAGCTAAATATAATCCATTCATCAGGGTAAAAGTTATATAAAAGATGGGTGACGAGTGGGTTGCGGGTTAACCAAACGGGACCGCGGGGGACTCAAGGCATCAATCTCAATAAAGACAACTCGTGATCCTGCCGGCGCCTGGCGAGCAGTTTCCAAATTAATCCGGTATAATTCCGGGTCGTCTTTAGGTAGTAAGACAATCTCTGCCTCATCAGGAATTTGCGCCAACATTTCTGGATGTTCCAGGAGGTATCGTTCAAATTCAAAAGAAAGTGTCATATTTTTTTCAATTATTGTTTGCCGGTTATACATATTACATTTTCCTCTCGTAAGATAGACGATACTCTTGCCAGTTCATCTTGATGTCGCGTTCGCCTAAAGTCAATACTTCTTCAAAAGTATATTCGAGAAAATGGATTTTCTCCTGGGAGCCATCCGGGAACATTATATCCTTGTGTGGAAATCCATGTGCTGTATCGTATCGAACAATGGGATGCCACCTACCATCAATAAACGCTTCATACTGCACGGCAAAACGCATCACTTCTCCCCGAACTAAATCATGATAATAACGGAAACGATCCTCGCGCTCTGGAGTGAAATAGAATACATACTCTTTTTGACTCATAGATTTGTAAAAAATTATAGCATATTTTTAATGGCAGCTTCGTCAAGACCCCGGTGTAGCCGTTACAGAGGGCGTGCTTTCCGGGGTGATTGTGCCCTCCGGCACGGCCGTATCCGTCAAACCCGCCAGCAAATCATCCAGAATCGCATTCAGCAAGGCCAGCGCCGGTATTTCGGCCTCCGGCCACGCCCCGTTTAATACACCGCTGTCACCGCGCATAATCACCAGCGATTGCGGCGGTGGCGGCGTTGTTGTGCCGTCATCGGGTGGAGCAATGCTGGTCGCATACAGGGAAAGATCGCCGCTCATCACGCCGCTGTCCAGCAAACCGGTGGTCACGCTGATAATGTCGCTGCTGCCAATTGTGCCCGTAATGACCTCACCGCCGCTGAGGGCTACGGCCGTACCATCCTGATAAATGGTCAATTCCGCCCCGTCAATCCGCTTGTAATCCAGCAAAGCATCCAGCGGGAAAGCGGCCAACGGCCGTTCCAGCACATTTTCACTGGCAGCCAGTTTGGTTTCCAGCGCCGCATCAAGCTGCGCATACAGGGGAACCAATGGCGCGGGCAGGGAAAATTCCGGGCAGAGGATGGTAATTTCCTTTGCCACATCTCCCTGACGCAGATACAGCAGCTCCGGGGACGTACCGGAGCAGGCAGTGACATACTCATCCGCCAGATCGTCGAGTGTGAGATTATTGAGATCGTCCAGCACGGCCGGCTCCACCACCACCGGCGCAGTCACTTCGCTTTCCGTTGCCAGCCAACTGTACATCAGACCGTCTTCCGTAATGGCAATGGTGTGGGCCGGGGCAAATGGGGTGGCGCGGCGGTAAAGACCTACGGCCGTACCTGACGGAAAATGCGGCCCTAACGACACATTCAGGTAATTGTCCAGACTGGCCAACAATGTGGGGTCTTGCAGCCAACCTTCTGCTTTCTCTTGGGCAAAGGGCAGTTCATAACTAAAATGAACACAGCCCGAACAGCCCTCCGGCACAGGTGACAGCAGCAAATCAGGCAGCGCCTGCTGCAATTCCAGCAAAACCCCGGCTTGATTGGCCCGTTTTATAGCTTTTCCCGTCGTCTCGTCTACCAGAATAATCTGGCTGTTGATCCCGCCTTGCAGCCGCCTGTCCAAATTTAATTCAGGAATGGTGTAACGGAGTTCGACGGCCGTATCGCCAAAGGGTACCGGCGTTTTTGTAGGCACAGTGGGCAGCGGCTCTTGCGTCACCGTTATCACCGGCTGCGTGGGCAGCAACTGCTCACCCGGCGGCAGCGGTGTAAATGTAGGCGGGATACCGGTAATGGCCGGTAATTGGCGCACCGGTTCAGCCGGCGTTGGCGTGGCTGCCGGGGTTGAACAGCCAGCCAGGACAACGAGGAAGACGAATAAGAAGGCTTTTATCAATTTTGGCATAGTGAGCATTATAACAACCGCTGATTGCCGGGCAAATCGTTCAATCAGAACGGACTTTGGCAAAAATCATCGTATCCCGTAACCGGTTGGTCAGGTGATGGCGTTCATCGGCCCGCAGCGTCCCCTCGTGGACAAAGCCTAACCGCCGGGGAATGGCCGCGCTGCGCTCATTCAAAACATCACAGCGAATCTCTACCCGGCGGGCCTCCAGCGTGTCAAAAGCAAAATCAGTA
>JAJRTP010000188.1 GCA_024278255.1 Chloroflexota bacterium
GGGCAGGCGGCGCTGGTGGTGCCGCCAGGCATTAGGCGGAGTCTGAACAGGGTGAGGGAGCTGGTGGTGCGCGACTTTATCGACTACTGGTTTCCGGCCGGTGTGAGCGCGGACCAGGCGCAGGGCCAGTTCGTTGGCCTCGGAGCCGGTGCAGACGAAGTAGACGACGTTGAGCGGATCGGGGAAGAGGGCGGTGAGCCGGGCGGCATATTCGTTGAGGAGGGGATGCAGGTAGCGGGTGTTGGTGTTGAGTAGGGCCATCTGTTCCTGCCCGGCGCGGACGACGCGGGGGTGGCTGTGGCCGACGTGGGGCACGTTGTTCACGGCGTCGAGGTAGGCACGGCCGTTTTCGTCGTACAAATACTGCATATACCCGCGCATGATTTGGAGCGGTTCGTCATAAGCCAGACTGAGGGAGGGGCCGAGGTGTTGGCGGCGGTGGGCGGTTAGGTGAGGGGATGAGGGAGTGGGGGAATGAGGGATCGGATCGCTAACCGAATACCGCAGCCCGCAGGCGTGGCGAAAAATGGCGTGGGCGTGGGCGGGGTTAGCGGCGGCCAGTTTTTGCAGGGCAGTCCAGGCCGGCTGGGCGGAGATGGAGATGTATTTGTTGTCCGGATCAAACGTTTGGCGATAGTTGGACATTGTGACGCTGACGCAAAGGCGCATGGCGATGAGGTTGAACAACAAGGCGAGTTCTTGTTCTGCCAGAGGGTTGGTTTGATGGTAGCCGGCGATGACGTGGGCGGCAGCCAGCAAGGGGTCTGGTTGGCCCAGCAGGGCGTAAGCTGCGGCGATGGCTGGTTCATAGACGAGGGCGGTATAGATTGTGTCGCCAAAATCAATGATAGATAACGAGGGTGAGACAGCCGGGGATGCGGCCGTTGGGGCAGCGCCGGGACGGACGATGATATTGTATTCGTTGGCATCGCTGTGGATGATTTGCTGGCGCAGGCGGGGCAGTTGCGGGAGGACGGCCGTCACAAATTCCGCCAAAAATTGTTCCACCAGCGTTCGTTTAGCTCTATCTTGAATATATTGCGTGTAGTCAGCAATGTGCGCTGCTTGAGACAAGTCCCAGGCGAACTGGCGGTGGGCGGCGGGATGCTCGAAGGCGGCCAGAATTTTGTCTAGTTGGCCCATGAATTGGCCCAGACTGCGCTGGAGGACGGCCGTATGGGGCTGGACGTGGGCATAGGGAGTGCCGGGCAACCAGGTGAGCAGGCGGACGGGGTACGGTGATCGGTGGTCGGTGTTTGGTAAACGGTAATCGGTGACGACGGTTTGGTTGGTTACGGCCGTGACCGGTTGGGGGCAGCTTCCGGGCAGGCGGCGGGTGACAAAGTCCATCGCCTCATTTTGCATGGCCAGGGTTTCTATCACTTCGGCTGAATTGGCAATTTTGAGGACGTATTGTTCGCCGGTGGGAGTGACGAGATGGAAGTTTTGGTCATCGTAGCTGGGCAGAGGGGTGAGGGTTCCGGTACGGCCGTAAAGCTGGCGGGCTAATTCGGCGGCTTCTTCCAGGGTAAATGCAGGGCGTTTGGTTGTTTCAGTCATGGCCGGTATTGTACCATGTGAAATTTTCCTGGAAACGATAATGAACCATTTCGATTATCCCAAAGAGTTACCGCAGCTTCTTAGCCGCATCCTTCACCATCTCGCTGAGGGTGGGGTGGATGTGGATGGATTTGTAGAGCGATTCAGCCGTGCCCTTGTTGTACATGGCGGTGACGACCTGATGAATCAGGATGTCGGCGTGGGGGCCGAGGATGTGGCCGCCCAGGAGTTCGCCCGTCTCCGCATCGGCGATGAATTTGAGCATCCCTTCCGTCTCACCAATCGCTTTGGCCCGGCCGGAATGGGCAAACAGGGCGGTACCCACCTTCACCTCATACCCGGCGGCAAGGGCTTCTGCTTCCGTCAGCCCTACGCCGGCTAGAGCGGGCTGGGTGAAGACGGCGCGGGGTACGACGCGGTAATCTACGGTACGGCCGGCGTCTTTGATGGCATTGAGGGCCACAATGGGGCCGTCATAGGTGGCGCGGTGAGTGAACATGGCCCCGCCGTTCACATCGCCCAACGACCAGATGTTGACGGCCGTGGTGCGTAGTGTCTCGTCGTAGATGATGCCTTGCGGCCCGACGGCAACCCCCGCCTGCTCCAGACCCAATCCTTCTACGCGAGGCACCCGTCCGGCGGCGTACAGCACCTCTTCGGCCTTGAAACGGTGGGCCTGACCGTCAATTTCGGTGATGATGACTTTGTGCGGACCTTCTTTGATGGCGGATACGGCCGTAGCCCCCAACTGCACGTCAATCCCTTCAGCCGTCAAAACCTGCGCCAGCCGCTCCGACAGTTCCGGCTCCTCATGGCGCATGAGGAGCGGGCTACGGCTGAGAATGGTCACGTCTGTGCCAAATCGGGCATACATCTGGGCAAACTCGATGCCAATGTAGCCGCCGCCAATGACGATGAGCGATGCGGGTACTTTTTGCAGCATCAAGGCGTCCCGGTTGGTCAGATAGCCAATCTTGGCCAGACCAGGAATTTGCACGTCGGCGGTGCGGGAACCGGTGGCAATGACGCTTTTAACGGCCGTAATCTGCTGCCCATCTACGCGAATATCTACGGGCGAGGTGAATTCGGCCTGACCGCGCAGGAAGGTGATGCGGTTGTTGGGTTTTATCCAGCCGTAAATGCCATCTACAATATCCTGCACGATTTTGTCTTTGCGGGCGACGGCGCTTTCCAGATCAAACCATATCTTTGTGGGATCAATACCGCGCACGCCAAACTCATAAGCGCGGTCGCGTACCAGGTGCATAACTTCGGCGGACCTTAACAAGGTCTTGGTGGGGATACACCCCTCATTGACTCAGGTGCCGCCGACTTCGCCCATCTCAATCAGGGCAATATTGGCTCCCAACCGGGCAGCCAGGGCCGCCGCCGGCAAGCCACCTTGCCCCGCGCCAATTACGACTAAATCAAACTGTTTCATGGGAGTCCTCTTTTTGGTTGTTGGGAATGGCGCAGGCTGCCCCATCGTCCAGGAACAACCATTTGGCCGCCACGCCCAGCCCGATCAGAAACAGGACGAAGGAAATGGCGTAAATGATCAGGGAATTGTCAGCCAGCCAGCCGCCTACGGCCGTGCCGGCTGTCAGGGCAATAATAATCGGTAAAGTCAAAGGTAAATGGCAGGGGCAGACGAGAAAGGCGCCAATCCCCGCCAGATAACCACGTGCAGCCAGCCACATAATGTTGTCTCCTCTGTTGTAGGGCGATTTTGTAAATCGCCCCTGCCCGATTTACAAAATCGGGCTACATTAACTTACGGCCACGGGCAGAGCCAAACTTTGTTCCACCCGCTTTACCACCGCGCCCACATTGCCCAGGCAGCAGCTTCCCTGGGGATTGCGAATATCGCAGGCGCACTGGCCGGTTTTGGTACCGGCTGTCACACGGGCCACCACGTCGGTGATTCCCTGCTCAAATTCGGCGCGGATGCTGCCGGGGCTGTGATAAAAGCAGTAGCAGACCAGCACGTCATCGTCCTGGGGATGTTTTTGGTGGACGCGCTCCTTGATGTCGTTTTCCGTGAAGAACTGGCCGGCTTCGTCGGCGTAATAGACGACGGGGCAGGTTTCGGTGTGGCAAAAACGGTAGGCGGCGGACGGCCGTATCGCTTCCAGGCTCACTGCCAGCATGGCTTTGACAATTTGCGTGTCTACCGTTTTCCCTTTTTGGCCGCAGGAGGGGCACATGTCCGGGGTGGGGGCAACGGCCGTATTCACCGGCTCTGCCTCTGGTACGGCGCAACTTTCATCGGTAGTAGAACAACAATCAGACATCATAATCTCCTTGAAATATCATTGGCCGCTGGGGGTCAATAAAGTATGCTGGTAACAATTTTAATTAACCAGGGTCATGGTGATGGGGACGTAAGCCAGCACGGTAAATAGCACCATCAACACGGCCGAAAACCAGACAAGCTGGCGCTGGCGGCGCAGCGCCCTGGGTGAACAAACCCCTTTAGCGCAGTCAGCCTTTGCCTGGGGCCGGTAAACGACATAAAAAGCAGCGCCTAATAGCAAAAAACTGAATGGCAGGGTGATAGAACGATAGCGCATTAAAAGGGCAAAAGGGCCGAGACTGGTAAATCCCAGCACCAATAATATCACCGGCAGGACACAGCAACTGGCGCTCAAGGTGGCAGCTACGGTGGCTACCAGTGAACCGGGTCGGGTTTTCCAGTCGCCTGTTTTAGGCTGGCTGCCATCAATCGAATTGATTTCTATTGGAGTAAGTTGCTCTTTCATGGTTCAAATGTTCCTGTCGTACTGTAGCCAATATCTTCGACTGCCTGGCTGATTTCTTCTGGCGTGACCTGGGTTGAATCATAAGTGACGATCAGGGTCATGGCTTTTAAGTCGCCTTCAATTTCTATGATGCCCGGCAACTGCCGGACGCGCGATAGCGTTATCGCTACTCAACCACCTCAGAACCAGCCGTCTATATTGAAGCCGGTTGTGGTTTGACCGGTAACGGGGGCGGCCTGGATGTTCGCCCCGTCGCCTGCCCCTGCCGGAATAACGGCGGGGACGGCCTGTGTCGGCGGGGTATCCTTTGTCTGTCCGCCGCAGGCGCTCAGGCCCAGCGCCAGAAGGAAGGCCCCCGCCAGCCATACGGCCGTCATCCGCCACAAGGAACGCCGGGGTAAAAATGATTGAACGAACTGTTTCATATTGAACACTCTCCTTATTTTATTCGCAGCTTGCCCCTGTAACCGCGAATATGTTAAACATTTCCTGCGACAGCACCTGACCCAATTGGTACGCTTCCGCCACGGATAGAAGGACCGTATCAGGATGTTGAGGCAGCCACACCGCCGCTGCTTCTGCTGAGGCAAAGAAATGCACATGATGGCAAAAGCTGCCGCGTATATTTTCCATTGTTGGCGATTTGACAATAGAGACGACAGCTTCTTCCGGCTTCACTTCTATCACCTTGTCAGGTATGACGGACACGCTGACCGGCACGCCGGTAACGGCGCATGGCGAGGTAACAACGGCCGGTTTTTCCAGTAAAGCCGGAAAGAGTAAGGCGTCCAGAGCGCACCAGGTGTACAGGGTACGCCCCTCAACTTCAAAGCGGTGCGGTGTTGGCTTGAGCGTCAGCCCCATCCCCACCAGATTCCCCGCCTCATCCAATTCTACGTTGGGGAGTTGGGGCAAATAGGTCATCACTTCTTCACAAGATTGCCCGGTGATGCTGGCAATTTCCTCTGGCGACACGGGGTGCCCTTTTGCCAGGAGGAGAAGAAGTTGTGGGAAAAGATAGCCAAATTGTTCTTCTTCACCTGGACCTTGATTGAAGGTAGTGGCTAAATCTTGAGTGAGTTGATCAAGGATTACGGTTGTCATAGTAATTTCTCGTTGTCCAGCGCTTCTTTTTGTTTGGAGATACAGTGATGATCGCCGTAAGAACAGAAGACACAGCAATCACCGGGTAACGGCCGTAATCTGGTACCGCAACTGGTACACGTATGGAAGGCCAGTCAGTAATTCAGGGGAATGTCCAATTCTTCCCGAAAGCCGCATTCAGGGCAGGTCAAATAAGTGCGCGTTACAATTTCCATGATTTACCTCTATGTATCTATTTTCCCGGAAACTTCGGAGTTTCCGGGAAAATAATTCACCTTGTCACCCCGCTCGTTCACTGACCAGGTGGCAGACACAATTCTTACCATCGATATCGTCGGTAGGGAAAGTAAGCCCCAACTCGTGCAGATCGCGCAGCTGTTTCTCCAATTGTTGTAATTCGATAATGCGCTGTTGAATCTCATCCGCTTTTTGGGCCAGCATGTCCAGGACGGTGCGGCAGGGAGCTTCCCGCCGGTCGCGTAAGGCCAGGATTTCGGCGATGTCGTCCAGGGAAAAATCCAGACTGCGCGCCCCGGCCACAAGTTTGAGCCGTTCTACGTCACTTTGATCGTAGTCGCGGTAGCCGTTGGGCAGGCGGCGCGGCGGTGGCAGGATGCCTGATGATTCGTAATAACGCACGGCCGTATCTGATACATAAGCTTGTTGCGCCAGTTCTTTAATTCGCATAACGTTATCCTTCCTTCAGGATTATAAACCTTGAAGCCACTTCAAGGTCAAATTGAATGTTATTCTAGCCTAAACTTCGTTCTGTGCTGGTCGAGGAGTCGGATTTCTGAGATTTTGGTTACTTTTCCCTTGTCTTATTGCTTGTCAGAGAAATTCCGGTATAAGTGCATTCTGGATTTAGAAAAACAGACAGGAAGGAAGAAGAATGAACATACCTGAACTAGGCGATGCAGTCCCCAGACGGGGAAACCGGTTTACAAAATTTGTGGCGCAATCAATACTGTCCCTGTTTGGCTGGCGCATTGAGACGGATATTCCTAACCAGCCTCAATTTGTCTTGTTGGGCGCGCCGCACACATCCAACGTGGATTTCTTTATGACGATGCTGACAATGTATGCCCTGGGGGTGCGTATATCCTGGATGGCTAAGAGCAGCCTGTTTCGCCCGCCGATGGGCGGCCTGCTGCGTTGGCTGGGTGGTGTTCCCATTGATCGCTCAACGCCCGGCCGGGGTGTAGTGGAGCAGACCATTGAAAAATTTGCCGAGAATGATCAATTTATGATTGCGATTATGCCGGCCGGGACGCGCTCCATGTCAAAGGAATGGAAGACAGGGTTTTACCGTATTGCCGAAGGGGCGGGTGTGCCGATATTACTGGTGAAGTTTGATTACGGCCGTAAAGTCATGGGGGTTGGCCCGGCCTTCGAACCCACAGGCGATATGGCAGGTGATATTGCTAAACTACGCGCCTGTTATGAGGGCGTTTTGGGGCGGCACCCGGACAGAGTTTGATGTGTGATGCGTAAAGGCGTGAAAGAAGGCTGCCTACAATGTCTTCACGCCTTACAAAAAGAAGAACGCCAGAGCCAGAATCGTATACACCATCAGCAGCATAGCCCCTTCCAGCCAGTTGCTTTCCCCATCCAATGAAACCAGAGCGGCGACAAACGAAGCGGCCGTCAACGCAGCCAGTTCAAAATAGCTGAATTCCAGCGGCATGGGGTTGCCCACTAAGAGACTGAGAAAAACAAGCAGCGGGGCCACAAACAAGGCAATTTGCAAGCTGGAACCGATGGCAATACTCAAGCTCAAATCCATCTCATTTTTCATAGCCACCTGCACGGCAACCATGTGTTCGGCGGCGTTACCTACCAGGGGGATGAGGATGATCCCCAGGAAAAATTCGCTCAGGCCCAGCGTTTCCGTGACCGGTTCCACCGCGCCGACCAGAAATTCACTCATCAGAGCGATAAAAGCGACGGCTACCACCAGCAGAATAATGGCGTGACGCATACTCCAGTGCAATTCCTCCATAGGGGCCGGTTCCCGCGCTATCGGGTCTTTATCTTCCGGTTTGGCGAGGAAGGAGTAGAGGATAGCCAGCCCATACATGATGAGCATGGCAATGGCGGCCGTCATGCTGAGGCCCTCTACGGCCGTAAAATTCGGTTCCAGCGCCAGGTTAAACATGGAGGGAATGCCCAGAGCAATGACGGCCACAATCAGCATCGTGGCGTCAATACTGGCATTGGCCCGGTTAAACTTTTGCGTGCCATGCTTGAAGCCACCCATCAGCAAAGCCAGCCCCAAAACCAGCAGCAAATTACCCAAAATAGAACCGGTGATAGAAGCCAGCACCAGATCGATCAGCCCGGCCTGCAAAGCGACTATAGCAATGATCAATTCGGCGGCGTTGCCCAGCGTAGCATTGAGCAGGCCGCCAAAACGAGGCCCAATTTTATCGGCTACCACCTCCGTCGCTTCCCCGATAACGGCCGCCAGCGGCACAATAGCCAGCGCAGAGGAGATCAAAATTAAAACCGGATTGGCGTGCAGCAACTCCAGGATGATGGCAATGGGAATGAGTAAGACAAAGGGAAGAAGAAATTTATTGAGTCCTGTTGTGTCGTGTACTTTTTTGAACATAGAGCCTTTCCTTGGTTGTTGTGTTGGGTTTCCCCAATAATATCCCAAAAATTTCCCTGCCCAAAATTTTAGTACACTTCATTTGGCTGGTCATAAGTGCGTCCTCTCTGTTTTTGTGGATAATTGCGTGACAATTTTTTGAGGAGCATATCATGTCTGACTTTGAATTAACGACACAGAATCGGGTACGCAGAATACCAGCGCGGGGACATTATGATAAGGCTGTCATCTATCCCATCATTGATGAGGCGTTGATTTGTCACGTGGGCTTTGTGGAAGATGGCCTGCCCTATGTCATCCCCACCATCCATGCCCGCAGCGGAGACAAGCTGATTTTTCACGGGGCCAAAGCCAGCCGCATGATGAAGCAAATTGCTTCCGGCGCGACGATTTGCGTCACCTTTACTTTGCTGGATGGCCTGGTATTGGCCCGATCCACGTTCCATCACTCGATGAATTATCGTTCTGCGGTGGTGTTTGGTCAGGGACGGCCGTTAACCGACGAGACAGAAAAGATGGCAGCTCTGGAGGTATTGACGGAACATCTGGTGCACGGCCGTTGGCAAGACGCCCGCCAGCCTAACGCCAAAGAACTAAACGCGACGGCCATGGCCGAACTTACCATTGCCAGCGCCTCCGCCAAAATCCGCACCGGCCCGCCGGGAGATGATGACGAAGATTATGCCTTGCCCATTTGGGCCGGCGTATTGCCCATCCAACAGCAATATCTACCGCCAATAGATGATTCTCAACTTAGCGAAGG
Source organism: Chloroflexota bacterium (assembly GCA_024278255.1). Taxonomy (GTDB): domain Bacteria; phylum Chloroflexota; class Anaerolineae; order Promineifilales; family Promineifilaceae; genus JAJRTP01. The sequence continues at coordinate 8,804 of JAJRTP010000188.1, forward strand.
ACTGTTCGCACCGGAATACATCGTTAATTACAGACGGTAGCCGCGGTTTCATAACCGCGCCGCTTTTTCGCGGTTATGAAACCGCGGCTACGGTGTGGCTTGAATTTGCTGGTTGGCCGGGACGTTTTCCAGGCGGGCAATCGTGCCATCCGGCCAACGCACGAGAACGGCAACAACTTCCGCGTCGCCCAGGCCAAAGTGGAGGCGGGGGTCTTCGCTGGA
>JAJRTP010000189.1 GCA_024278255.1 Chloroflexota bacterium
AGCACCCCCTTCCCCACCTCCCTACCCTCGCCCACACCGCCACCTACCCGTCCGGCCACGACCACCCCGGAACCCAATTTCCGCCTGCTGGACCAGCAGCGTCTTTGCCAGCCAGGAGAAGATGTGCGTCGCATTGAACTCATCACCCAGGACGCCCTCCTCAATGACCAGCCCGGCGTGGAAGTGCTGGTTACCTGGCAAAACGGGGCAGACCATTTCTTCACCGGCTTCAAACCGGAAAACGGCCTCGGCTACGGTGACTTTACGATGGAACCGGACATCTCCTACACGATTGTTCTGGCCGAAGGCAGCCCGGAAGTGAGCGGCCTGCGCATTGAACCGTGCGATGACGGCCGTGACGGCGGCTGGCAGCTCACCTTCCAAAACCTGCGCTTCCAGGCCACACCTACACCGGAAACCGAAACCACGGATTGAAAGGATGATCGCGGATTTTCACGGATAGAATCTGTGTCAATCCAATTCATCCGTGTTATCCGTGGTTCTGTGGTTGCCTTACGGCCGTCTTTTCTGGCATACTATAAGACAGCAACTCGTTATTTTCTCAACCAACCTGTTTTTCAGCCAAAAGGAGACGTGTGATGAAAGTTCAGCCAGTAACAGTAGGACCGATTGTAGGAGCCACCACAGATACGGCCGTGCGCCTTTGGGGCCGCGGCAAATTCGAGAAAATTCAATCCGGGCCGCGGCGCTGCTTTGGCGTGGCCCGCATTCGGGAAGCCAAAGCCGGCAGCAGTTACCGCCAACCTGAATACTTCAAGATGAATCCCAATTTCGACATGACCGGCATCGCCATCTTCAATGATCTGAAAGCAGAAACCCGCTACAACTACCAGATGGGCTGGTTTTTCTCTGACTTGGAACTGGACGAAGTGAAAGCAGACATCCGCCCGCTCAATTGGGACATCATCTCCACCCAGCATTTCACCACCGCCTCTGCCAATGACAATCAATCCCGCTCATTCATCTTCGGTTCCTGCCGGTACCTGCTGCGCCTTTTCGGCGGTTCCTGGTTCGACAACCGCGGCGACAAAACCTTCCGTTCCATCCTGAAGCAAATCAATGAGCAGAAACGACAGACCGACGCCATCCTCATGATTGGCGATCAGATTTACGCTGATGATCTCAATTTTCTCAACGCCGATGATTCCATCGGCGAATTTTTACGTCGTTACCGGGATGCCTTCTCCCAACCACATATCAGCCAATTAATGAGCCAGGTACCCACCTACATGACCCTCGATGATCACGAAATTGAAGATGGCTGGCCGGCCCACAGCACTGAACACGACTGGATGATTAAATATCCGGCGGCCATCCACGCCTACAAGATTTACCAGATCAGCCACAGCCCGGTGTTTAAGGCAGTGGGAGATCGCTTGGTAGGTATTCCCAACAAATATTGGTACAAGTTCAGCGATGGCTGCGTCGATTTCTTTGTTACCGACACCCGTACCGAACGCTACCTACCCAAAAAGAAGGCAGAAAGGGAGATTATCAGCGAGGCACAAATGACGGCCATTAAAGAGTGGCTGAAAGATGGTTCCGGTCGGGTCAAGTTTCTGGTTACGGCCGTACCCGTTTTCCCCGGCACAAAAATGGCAAACAATGACAAATGGGGCGGCTTCCCCACCCAACAAAGCGAACTGCTTGATTTTATCTGGGCTGAGCAAATTGAACGGGTGGTCTTTCTGTCCGGCGACGTTCATAGTTCCTTATCATCTGAATTGATTAAAAAAGGCGATGCCTCCGGGTTCAAGGTAATTTCCCTTATCTCATCCCCCTACTATTGGCCTTACCCCCATAACCCCCGGCGGGCTTTTAGTTTGCACGGCAAAATTAAATCGACCCTTTCCGGGGATACCTACCAGGTGGTGAACCCGGGAAAGGTCGTTGCTACAGACAATTTTACGCGGGTGACAGTGGATTTGTCCGGGGTGAAGGTGGAGATTTACGGCCGTAAAGGAGACCTGCTGGACGAACGGACGATAACATTCTAAAAGTGAGACGCACTTTCATGGAAGTTAAATAATTAATTCGGTAACAGCTGGATGGCGGAATTTATTACGCCAGTGAGCAGGAGTGGCGTAATAAATTCCGCCATCCGAACTGTTGTGGATTACCGATTTGTTTTATGCAGGTTCATCAAAGTGCGTCTCACTCAATTACCTCTGTACCTCACAATTCGCGTTCTTGCCCAGGTGGATGCCAACCAACAGCCACCCATTTTCGGCGTGCCGGTACAATCACTTCATGATTCATCTGTAATGCCACCACCGTTGCCCGGCCAACGGCCGTTAAGCCTATAATTCGTATGCCGCTATCTTCCCAGGTAAAGTGATCAAACCAGGATTGCTTACGCGGGTTAAACAAAAGTACAGTTTCACCTGTCAACGGATCAAGGCCCAGCGTGCGCGAACCCTTAAATTCATTACATGCACGGCAGGAAAAACAAAGGTTCTCAAAAATCGTTTGGCCCTCTTTGCTTTCTGGAATAATGTGATCCGGCACCATCCGCTGGCCGGAATTGGCTTGAGAAGTTTGGCAATAAGCGCAACAATGATCATCCGCTTCTTCTAATTGGCGGCGCAGCTCCTGCGGTAGATAAACACTCATAGCGATTTACAACTTGTCGGCTGGGGGGAGTTGATAACCGCGCCACCGCAGCAGGGCAGCGGCATGAGCTTTGCGCAGCATGAAGCGGTCCGCCTCGCGGCGCAGCAAGGTCAATTCATCCCGTTCTTTTGCTGTCAAAGCATCATTCGCATTTTTGTGCAGCAAGTCTTCATACCGGTCCATCTCGGCTTCATCCTGACGCCCACGGGCAACCTGCCACAAAGTCTTATCATCCAGGCGGTCAAGCGCCGCCAGATCGGC